>PLZL01000357.1 GCA_003152145.1 Limisphaerales bacterium | reverse complement strand
ATTCTTGTAAAATGCGCGGCGCCCCACAAAAAGCTAATATGGTTGATGAGGAACCAAAGTCGAATCCACAGCCATGTCCGGCAACAATTCCGAGGCGAGCAGAATGACAGTTATGCGCTTCTCCGGCACATGCAGTATCTCCATCAAATCTCGTTTGGTGTTTTCAGAAATACAGATGATTGCATCGGCTGCTTGCACCGCATCGCATTTTCTCGCCGTTTCGGCACCGCCCGGATCAAGCTGCGAGGCAAACCTTTCCGGAATCATATCGTGAATCGTCAATACGACAGGCATGCGATAGGCTGAAATCGGACGGCCGGTCATCAATGAATGATAAGTGGGATGGGCCAGGTCAAACTTTCCAAACCGTTCCATGGCCGCGGAACGCAAACGCCCAACCCGACGCGCCAGCCTGTTTGATCCAAGAATCTTTCGCGGCGGGTAATAGCAACGTAAACGGGGACTGCTCGGAAAACAAAACTCAAAAGGTTCCGGCGATGTCAGCCAAGGGACACATTCGGCGGGCAGACCATCGATAATATTCTTGAAATACCGGCTGATTCCACCTGCGCGAACATTGATCGCAAGTTGATTTGCGTATATCAAACCGTCGTAAAGGATTTTCATCTTGAAATTAACTTTGAGCAAATTGCAGCTGTAAAATCAATTGTTCCTTTTAAGCCATAATGATGATGGAAAATGCCGCTGCCGATCATACACGCTCACAACGTCGCTTATTGCGGATGGTTGTTTGTAATGTAAATAACTCTGGCACATCAAAATTTCGAAAGCGTCATTAAAAGCCAGAAATGCCTGACAAAGCGCATTTTCATTCCAAAGCATCGAAAGCGGGAAAATCGGATGCTCCGGCGGGCACGTTAAATAGGGGAAATAAATATCATGGATATGCACCACAACTCCGGGTTTCAATCTCGGCAAAATTTCCAAATAGATATGATAGACGTCGGAATCTATCTTTCCTGCATGGGTTGAATCAATGAATAGAATGTCGTTTTCGCCCAAACTCTCGAAGAAGCCCGTCGGCACGTCCTGCACTTCCTTGACGTGAAGGGTAATCCGCTTCTCACTTTCCAGCGTCTCCAATTTCTTTGATGGATATGGTTCAATGCAGTGCATTTCCGCAACCATGCGCTCCGAATCCTTCTCATTCATGTCGAGCGCATTCAAGGAAAAATACGTTGATACGCCCGAACCCACTTCAATAATACGCCTGGGCTTCAAATAGCGGATCATGCAGTGAAGAAAATGAGCCTCCACTTCGCCGTAGCCGGGACCATACCCAGCTTTGGTGATTTTGCTGAAGCTTGGCAGGCTGGCGCATTCGGATGAAAAAGGTTTCAGTTTGTTAATGAAGGACGCCTGCCTTTCCACATTAATGTTGACGGCGGGCAATTGGTTCTCATGGTTCCACCGCGCAAGATTTTTTCTGGCTTTACTGATATCCGGCAACGGACTGTAATAATGAACCGGATCCACTGGCAGGTCATACCAAAACTGAAAGGCATCACTGATCGTTCCACTTGCCTTTCCGTGACGCTTAAGGCAGCGCAAAACTCGGAACAAAGCCGAACGGAAACCCCGTCGAAATAAATTTACCAAAAACATTTTTATTTGATAATGTATGCTCCTGAAACAGCGTTGTAATCCGATGTGGTTAATGAAGTCCGAGCCTTTATGCTGTTCCGTTTGGCCCAAAAGCGCCAACGGGGAATATGACGTTGGGACCGAGAGAAAAAATCAGACGAGACTTTTTTACGAGAAAAAACGTGCAAGTCATCCCCATTGGTTGCGAAATGATAGCCGAACTGTTTGGCCAGCAACTCCAAGCTCTTACGCGTATAAAAGGCAACATGCTGACCATGCTCTAACCCAAAATACCACCAATCCTTTGGTTGCGGAGCCGGCTCGGGAACAAGCATCGTGCTGAAAATTAGACAGGATGTGATCGCCGAAAGCTTTTTCATTTCCTCATTTGGATTCGTGAGATGTTCAAACACTTCAAAAGCGGTCACCGCTTCAAATGGGCCTGCCAACGGATGGGCGGCTTCAAAACCCCGGCTGAAAAGGTTCTGGCAATACAAGTCGGACCACCGAAAATCATAACCGGCGTCGCGCATCAGCCGGACAAACAATCCGTATCCAGCGGCGTAATCCAAAAATAATCCACCCGGATTCAAATGTAACTCGATGCATTCACGCATTTTGTCGCGCGCCCAAAGATTGCGCATGACGTAGCCAGTGTCAGAGCGGTTGATCGGCTCGGCATAAGCCTCGGAAAGCCACGAAGGATTGGGCACGAAGATAAAACCGCAATTGATGCATTTAAGAAATATGGCGTCGTATTTTCCACGAACCTTGGCTCGTGCATGTTCGATGGTCNNATTGCAATGCTTCGGGAGTAGTAATTTTTCGTTTCAGTTTTGTCAAGTTGGCGCGCAAGCGAGAAAGTGGACTTCTCCTGCGACGCATTTCTTTTCCACCACAATGTTCATCAAAAGTAAATGCGTCGGCGACATGATTCACTTTGATATTTTTCGGATGGCGTAATTCACCTAAAGCTGCCACCGGAATTGCCAATGAACCTGCCACCCCTTTGGTATGCGTAGCTTCCGGGCCGGCGCCGATATTGGTAATCAGATTCACGTTTGGTATGATTCCAATGCCACCTTTTCGCCAGCAGGCATAACCCCATTGATAATCCCAGGTGTCGATTTCCCCCTTGTGAACCCGATCAAAAATATCGCTCCAGTATTCATGTTCCAGCCGGGTTGAGTGGATTTTTGAAACCCAATTTTCCCGTCTGGCTTGCGGCCAGGAAAGCATGGCTACGTCATAGTTTTTCCATGCGCGCCTCCATGAAGCCCAACCCCATATATGAATAAACTTGGAGAAATAATAGCTCCCGTCATCGCGCAATTTACCGGCTTGAAAATTTGCGCCGGCAATGTGCATGACCTGCCAATTGTCGCGATAACGAACGAGCATTTCCGAGCAAAACCTGAAAAAATCCGGACATGGCACGCAATCATCTTCAAGAAAGATGGCTTCTTCAACTTCTGAAAAGACCCAGTCAATACCGGAAGACATCCGTTTCTTACAGCCGAGATTTTGCCCGGAGAAATTCGTTTTCACCTCGCATTCCCAATCCACGGATTTCATGATCTCGCGAACCGCTTCGCAGCGAGGCTTGTCCGTGGAGACAGCCGGCCGCGGCCCGTCCGCTAACAGAAATAATTTTTCCGGACGATAGCGGCGTATCTCCTCGAAGACAACCTTGGTGCAATCAGGCCGGTTGAAACCAAAAAAAGCGACGGCGGGTTTATACATACCGTTTTAAGTATTAAGCAGCTAATTACAGCAATTGCGCTTTCGGCAAAATCCACTGGTGCTCAACAAGCACACCTTTTCCCTGCCAGCCCGGGGGATAGAGTTTACCGCTGCCATAAAAATCTCCGTCCTCGACTAGAATAGTTCCGGCTCCTTCGATCGAGTCTTGGGTGGTTCCGTTCACTTCAAGATAGGGGGATATCTGATATTCACTTCCGGTCAGAGGAAAGCGCGGAAAAACGCAACGAATAACTCCTTCAGGTGGAAAATTGTGAATGCCGGGCGACGTCAATTCCGTGGAGGCGAGAAATAAAATCTGGCCTACGGAATCTATGAGGCAAAAAGAGGCGCGCACATTTTTCAGAGTTTTGTTGTCCCTTGATTTATATTCTACGGCAATAACCACTTCGTCTCCAGACGAAACCCGGTCAACTATGTTATGGTTTTTGTCCTCAATCCATAATTTTGTAAATCGTGCCCGGCCTTCGCCGCTTCGTTCCGGATGCTCAAGCAAGTTTGAATATTCTTTGCTTTTAGAACTGGAGGCATAAATCTTTAACACTTCGGACACATGCCCCTGGCTTGTAATGCAACCCCTTTCCATGAGTATTGCTTTCGTGCATAGGTTTGAAACCGCTGCCATATTATGGCTTACAAATAATATTGTGCGTCCGTGACCAGCCACGGCTTTCATTTTTCCAATGCATTTTTTCTGAAACTCCGCATCACCCACCGCCA
>PLZL01000275.1 GCA_003152145.1 Limisphaerales bacterium | reverse complement strand
CGTTGTGGTCGGTGACCAGGATGCCCAGCCCGCGCTCCTTCAAGCGGCGCACAATCTTCTGCACCTCATAAACCGCAATCGGGTCAATGCCGCTGAACGGCTCGTCCAACAGCAGCATTTTCGGGCTGGTCACCAGCGCGCGGGTGATTTCCAGCCGCCGCTTTTCACCGCCGCTGATTTGATACGCCATGCTTTTGGCAATGGGTGTCAAGTCCAACTCCTCCAGCAGATACCTCAGCCGCACCGCGCGCTCGGCTGACGACAACTTGCACGTTTCCAGAATCGCCAGGATGTTTTGCTCCACCGTCAGCTTGCGGAACACCGATGGTTCCTGCGTCAAATAACCGATACCCAGCCGCGCGCGTTTGTGCATCGGCAACCGCGCGATGTCGCGCCCGGCGAACTTCACTGCGCCCTCGTCCGGCTTAACGATGCCGACGACCATGTTGAACGTTGTCGTCTTGCCCGCGCCGTTCGGGCCGAGCAACCCGACTATCTCACCCGCATTCACGTTCACCGACACACCGTCCACCACGCGCCGGCCATGATACGCCTTCGCCAGCTCTTCTGTGGCGAGCAATTGTCCGTTTGATGGTGACGCAGTGGTTTCCATTCAAAATCCCGGTCGTGAACGAGTCGGAACAGTCATTCTGTCAATATTTTCAATTGTTCCTGTCGGGTTGTCACTGCGACGGGGGGGAGCGAGGTCCAGTTTTCCCGGCGGAAAATTTGTGTCGGCTCCAGGCGGCAAATTTATTTTAGTCGCGGTCGGATTGTTTGTGCCATTGGCGGGCTCGGTCTTTGGGTGGTAAATCGATTTGTAATTCGAGCCGGTAAACCTGCCCGCGACGTTGTCCCAAACCAGCGGTTCGCCCGTCACCGCGGCTTGAGAGTTTGTTCCCATCGCATGTCCGGTGAAGGTGATGGTTTCGTTGGTGACTCCATTCGCGACGCCATAGGCGTAAACCGCCTTGTCTGACTCAATGTGGTTCGTCTCGCCGTTCTTTAAGAAGTCAATCACCACATTGGTCTCCGCCAGCACATTGGTCGGATGACCGCTCGTCGAACCTTCCGGCGGCAGCAGGATGGTGAGCCGTCCGCACGTCAATTGTCCCTCCCAATTGGTCGCCACGACGTTGTCGTAATAAACCAATTCCCGCGCCTTGCCGTCATAATAAAAATGGTCGGAGTTGACGCCGATTTCCTGCTCCGTTGCCCCGGGCATGGGCACGTTGGTTTGCGCCCACAGGAGGCCGCAACTTCCGGCGATAAACAGAAGGATGATTCTTTTCATGGTTTGGTCGGTTTCCAGGCGCCGGTTTTGATCACCGTGTGGACATGGTTCGAGATGGTGAGGAAGGAATCGTCCTGCCGCCACAAAAAACCGTCGCCCTCGGTGCGGATTTTTCCGTCGCCGCTCTGCAATCGCAGATGCCCCGCCGAATTCGCCGCGCCGTNNTCGCCCGGTCCCGGCTGAGCGTTCGCGCCGGACAGCCGCGTCTTCATCTGCGTCTGGTTCGGCGGCGCGTCGTAGTATTCCACCGAGGTGAAATTGGTTGCATGGCTCGCGGCCGTCGGCTGGGCCAAACCGCGCGCGCCGGAAAAAAGCAACGCCGCGGACACGGACAAAACCAAAACAGCATTGGACCATTTCATTTTCATTCGCGATAGACGGCGATGACCGGCTCCCATTTTCCTTGCGCCTGCAAAATCATTTCCACGGCCTCGCGCACCGCGCCGCGTCCGCCCGCCGCGCGCGTAACGAAATCCGCCGCCGCCTTCACCTCCGGCCGCGCGTCGGCCACCGCCACGCCGAGGCCCGCTTTGGCCAGCGGCCCCAAATCCACCACGTCGTCGCCCACGAAACATACCTCGCTCCAATCCAGTTTCTCCCGCGCCAAAAGCCTTTCCACCGCGCCGGTCTTGCTCAATTTGTCGCCCTGCTGGATGAGAAAATCAATTTTCAATTCCTTCGCGCGCATTTTGGTGGCCGCCGACGGACGCGCCGAGACCCAGCCGACTATCAAGCCCGCGCGCCGCGCCAGCACGAGGCCGAGGCCGTCGCGGATGTTGAACCGCTTGATCTCGCGCTCCCCGCCGATGAACACCGAGCCGTCCGTCAGCACGCCGTCGACGTCGCACACGAATAATTTAATGCGCGCGGCGCGTTGACGGATGGCGGCTGAAATTTTTGCGGGCATGGAATTTTACATCGTCACTTTTGCTTAATCTGGAATGAGTCCAGAAATTCATGGATATGCGTCTGACAGTTACTTTCAGTTGGCATTACACACATGACTTCATACATTTCTCGGCTGACCAAATAAACCCGAAGTGTTACTACACGGTCTTCTTTTACCAAGATAAATTCGCGCCCAGGATATATTCCCTGAAGAGTGATATTCGTTTTGGAAATCAATTGAGCATCTGTTGTTAGGAGACTTCTATCTATTTGACGGAATATTTTTTCAACATCGGTCATGTCTGTTGCTGGAGGATAAGTGCCGTGGATAACCACAAATGCATGCTGATCCAAAGGTGTTGCAGTAAAAAAGGTGGCAGACATTTGGCCCGCTGGACTGTCTATCATCTTCGTGGACACTGTTGGCTTGATCGGCATTAATACCAAAAATTTCTCACTAGATGGTGAATAAGTCGTCCAGTTTGCAACTCCGCAAATGTTGCAGGGAGTTGATTTCTCTTGGTGGTCACAGCCAGTCCCAGACAACCATATCGCCATACAAACCATCATCAAAGTCGGGAAGTGAATGTTTTTCATAGTATTAGCCACTAAAAGTCTAAATGAACTGCACTGCAAATTATCCGGCGCTATATTTCTTCATTTCGCCGCATTGAAAATATTGAGCAGACTCTTCAACAACGACGGCATTTCCGCCAGCGGAATCATGTTCGGCCCGTCGCTCAACGCCTGGTCCGGATGCGGATGCGTCTCGATGAACAGGCCGTTGGCGCCCGCCCCCAGCGCCGCGCGCGCCAGCACCGGCGCGAACTCGCGCTGGCCGCCGGATTTGTCTCCGCCACCGCCCGGCAACTGCACCGAATGCGTCGCGTCGAACACCACCGGGCAGCCGGTCTCGCGCATGATCGCCAGCGAACGCATGTCGGAGACAAGCGTGTTATAGCCGAAGCTCGCGCCGCGCTCGGTGAGGATGACGTTGGGGTTCCCGGCATAATCCATTTTATCGACGACGTTTTTCAT
>PLZL01000368.1 GCA_003152145.1 Limisphaerales bacterium | reverse complement strand
ATGTCCGGCTCGAAGCCGACGAATTTCTGCCCGACCAGCATCTTGAGCTTCGCGTTTTTCAGTTTGGCGAACGGATGGTGCGGATGGCAGATGAGCACGAGCACATCCTTGCGGAGGGGGATGATTTCCAGTTTGGCGTCCTTGGTCGGATACGCGACCAGCCCCATGTCCACCACGTTGCCGAGGACATCCTCATAAACCTGGTTGGCGCGGCGGTATTCGACATGCACGTTCACGGTCGGGTAGCTCCGCATAAATTTTTTGACATACAGCGGCAGGTCGTGCAGGCCGATGCTGTAAATCGTCGCCACCCGGATCGTCCCGGAGATGATGTCCTTCAATTCCTGCAACTGGCTGTGCAACGATTCGTAGGTCTGTATGATTTGCTTGCTGTAATCGTAGAGCACTTGCCCCTCGCTCGTGAGGCGGAACCGTTTTTTGCTGCGCTCGATGAGCAGCGATTTGAACAGCCGCTCCAGCGAACTGATTTGCTGGCTGACGGCGGATTGGGTGACCCCGTTGATTTGCGCGGCCTTGGTGAAACTTTCGGTTTCGGCCAGGTCGCAGAACACTTTCAAGCTCTCAATTTGCATAAGCTCGATTAAACAACAAATTCACTTATTCGTCAATACCCAGATTTGCGATTTTGATTTGCTTCACTTTGGCCAGCAATTTCGTGCTGGTGAAAGGCTTCCGCAGATGAGGCGCGCCCGTTAGCTTGTCCGCCGGCAGCGCGATACCGCTCATAAACAGGATGCGGGTCGCCGACGACGATTGCCGGATGTGTTCCACCAGTTCCGATTTCATCAACGGTTCGTGTTTCGCATCTTGAATCTTATGGAACCTCCACAAATGCCGCCGGCAGCAGCCCTCGCACGGTGAATTCCCTTATTTTGCCCGGCGCGCGGCTGTCTGCGACGAACACCTTCGCGTCCGACGCGTATTCGGCCAAAAGCTGGCGGCACGCCCCGCACGGCATCGGCCCGCCGTCACAACGTGCAACCACGGCAACAGCGACAAAATTTTTCTTCCCATGCGTCAATGCCTTGAACAGCGCCACGCGCTCCGCGCAGCATGTCAATCCGTAGCTCGCGCTCTCCACGTTTGCGCCGCCAATGATTTCACCCGACTTCGTGAGCAGCGCCGCGCCGACCTTGAATTTGGAATATGGCGACACCGAGCCTTCGCGCGCCCGCGCCGCCGCCTGAACCAGTTTGGTTGGGCTGATTTTCATTTTTATTTAACCACGAAATACACGAATCACACGAAAAGCCCAAACCCGAATTTTCATGTGATTCGTGTATTTCGTGGTTTCAAATCTTTCCGTAAAGCTCTGCAAAGTATTTAATCAACTGCGCGCCGGGTCTTTTCACCCGCTCCGCCGTTTCCAAAACTTCCGTGTGCGATAATTTGTCCTTGCTGATGCCCGCTGCCAGATTGGTGATGCACGAAACCGCCGCCACGTTCAATCCGCATTGGCGTGCCACAATCGCCTCCGGCACCGTGCTCATGCCCACCGCGTCCGCGCCGAGTTTTGCGAACGCGCGGATTTCCGCCGGCGTCTCGTAGCTCGGCCCGCTCACCGCCAGGTAAACACCGCGCTGCAATTTTAGTTTGCATACTTTCCCGGCGCGGAACAAAAGTTCACGCAACTTTTTGTCGTAAGTCTCTGTCAAATCCACAAATCGCGGCAGACCGGGAATCGCGGCGCCGCGCAGAGGATTCACGCCCATGAAGTTGATGTGGTCGGTGAGAACCATAAAATCGCCCGGATCGAGGTTTTGTTTCAAGCCACCCGCTGCGTTCGTCAAAAGCAAATCACGAATGCCAAACGCCGCCAGCGCGCGCACGGCGAACGTCACGCGCTCCATCGGATGGCCTTCATAAAAATGCGCCCGGCCGCTCAAGATCAAAACCGGCGTTTTGCCGAGGTGGCCGAAAAACAATTCACCTGCGTGGCCGCTGACGGTCGGTTTGGGAAAGCCGGGAATCTTCGCGTAGGAAATCTTTTTGTCCACCCGCAGTTCCGTCAGAACATGATGGAATCCGCTGCCGAGCACGATGGCGAGCTTCGGGCGCAGCGGCGAAACTTGTTTGAGCCGCGCGGCGGCGGTTTTGGGGTCTGATGAATTCATTTTGATGCAAAAATGTTTGAAGCCACTTGAAACCAGTTGGTATCGGGGTTGAATGTTGCTGCCCCAGTTGGATCAAAAATATAAATCCTTTTGAGTGACCAATGATTTCCGAATTTGATTTCAATATGGCGGCCACGATCATGATAAAAAGTCGCGCTGGTTCCGCTGTAATTTTCGCCAGAATAATTTTCGCAAATTGAATACAGCGCCGAAATAGCAGGACAATTTGTCAAATCCTTGGCATCTAAAAACCGCCAGTCATTTGTTTCCAATTGGTCAAACAGCATCCCTGCTTCCTGATTGACTTTGTTTATTCCCCCAACTGACTGGAACAATTTTTGTGCTTTATCTGGCGTCATTTCCGGCACCATTTCCCGGCCATGAAAAACCATATATCGAGGGGCAAAAAAAAGAACCAAAAGAACCAAAGCAAATCCGGCGAAAATTACAGTGAAAGTTTTCATGTTGAGTCCAAATAATAATTTACGCACTCTTTAACTTGATTCGTCTTTTATTTGCCACAGTTAATCCTGACTTGAGCATCCGGTCAAACCGGTTAAATGACCAGCATGAAGAATAGATTGTCGCCGACCCGGAGCATTTGGGCAGCGAACCGGTGTAGGACAGGCGTCGCGCCTGTCTCTAACTTTTCAGAAAATGGAGCCAGGCGCGACGCCTGACCTACGCTTTCTTCGCCGCCAGACTTTGGACGTGCCGCTCGATGCGGTTGCTCGCTTCGATGAGTTGCTCGTAGCTCGTGGCAAAGCATGCGCGGCAGAAGCCCGCGCCGTTCGCGCCGAAGGCCGTGCCGGGAACCATCGCCACTTTTTCCGCCTGCAACAGGCCGACGGCGAAATCTTTTTCGTTCAGCCCGGTCACGGAAATATCCGGGAACGCGTAGAACGAGCCGCGCGGCAAATGGCATTTCAATCCGATTTCATTGAACCGGCGCACAATGAAATCGCGGCGGCGATGATACTGGTCGCGCATCGCCTTCATTGCGTCCTCGCCGCGCACTAGCGCTTCGATGGCGGCTTCCTGGCTGATGATGGACGCGCAGAGCATCGAGTATTGATGCACCTTCATCATCGCCTCGATGAGCGCTGCCGGGCCGCACGCGTAGCCGATGCGCCAGCCGGTCATCGCGAACGCCTTGGAAAATCCGTGCAGGAAAATCACGCGCTCCTTCATGCCGGAAAGGCTCGCGATGCTGGTGTGGACGCCTTCAAATGTCAGTTCGGAATAAATCTCGTCACTCAAGACGACCAAATCTTTTTCCACGGTGAATTTTGCGATGGCCTCGATTTGCGCTCGGTCGCAGGTGCCACCGGTGGGATTGCACGGCAAATTCAACATCAGCAATTTGCAGCCCGGCTGCCACGCGGCGCGCAAGGCCTCGACGGTCAGCGCAAAATTGTCCTTGGCAAACGTCGGCACCGGCACGGCCACGCCGTGCGTGAGCGTGATGCTTGGCGAATAGCTGACGTAGCACGGCTGGTGGAACATCACCTTGTCGCCGGGATTGATGAGCGCGCGGCAGGCGATGTCCAACGCCTCGCTCACGCCGACGGTGACGAGGATTTCATCTTCGGGCCGGTAACCGACGGAAAAATTCTTTTCGACATAACGGCTGATGGCGCGGCGCAATTCAATCAAACCGAGGTTCGAGGTGTAATGTGTTTTGCCCTTTTCCAGCGCGTAAATGCCGGCCTCGCGGATGTGCCACGGCGTGTCGAAGTCCGGCTCGCCGATGCCGAGCGAGATCACGTCCTTCATCTTGGAGACAATCTCAAAAAAGTCGCGGATGCCTGACTTGGGCAGGGTGATGACGTGCTTGGCGATGTAGCGCGAGGAGTCCATGGAGAAATTTCAAATTCCGAATTTCGAATGGCGAATCGAAATCACGGCGAGACCTTGAGCCGTTCGGCTTCCTCGGTTTTCACGTCCATCATAAAGCCTTGTTCCTTGTAGGAACGCAGCATGAAATGCGTGGCGGTGGAAAGGACACCTTCAATTGTGGAAAGTTTTTCGGACACGAACGCTGCAACCTTCTGCAAACTCGCGCCGTTGACGAACACCAGCAAATCGTAGCCGCCGGACATGAGGTAGCACGACTCCACCTCGTCGAACCGGCTGATGCGCTCGGCCAGCCGGTTGAAGCCCCCGCCGCGTTCGGGCGTGATGCGCACTTCGATGACGGCGCGAACGACGCCGGAATCTTCCTGCGAAAGATTCAGCACCGGGCGCACGCCAAGCAGCACACCCTCTTTTTTGAGTTCGTCGAGCTGGCGGTTCACTTCGGCCTCGGACAGCTTGAGCACCTGCGCCATCTGCGCGGTGTTGAGGCTGCCGCCTTCGAGCAAAAGTTTGACAATCGGTTTCATCNNGTCTCAAAAATCCGGTGTAAATCCATACTAAAACTCACAATGGTTCCGGGTGGTGCTTCAGCCTCCATTTACAGACCTTTCATGAAAGCGACAGTGACGGCCAGACAAATGAAGAACACAACCAAAATGCTGAACGCCGCCGCGAAATGGCCAAACAACAGACACGCTCCAAAGCCCGCGATGACGAGTTGAAAGAGCAGGAGCGCGAAAATCTCGTAATGGCTCCAATCCTCAAGGTGCGTGACCTTGTAAATGACCGCAACGACAAGAGCGGGGATGAACAGTGCGCGTCCAGCAATGGCAACGTAAGCCGGCGGAACGAACGTCACGACCACCCAGACACTTGCACCCTCAATCAGCGCGGCGATGGCGGCTATCGCCGCTTCCTTGCCGAGGCTGTGCAACTCGATATCATTTTCAATCAGGGCGAAAAAAACGGCCAGCAAAAGGAGGGCAAGGCAAAGCGTCACGAACGCGAGCGCCCACAGCGCCAAAATGTGCAATGCCGGTAGCATGACTTGATTTATTCCGTTTCTGCCC
>PLZL01000029.1 GCA_003152145.1 Limisphaerales bacterium | reverse complement strand
TGCGCCGGGCATTCTTTCGCCGCCAATATTGGCCGATGGTTTTGGTCGCATCGTCCAACTACTCACGATCAGCCAGCAGCGCGATTAATTCGACGGCGCTGAAAAACTTCACGGCGTTCGGCTTTGGCCTGTCCAGCGCCCGCAGCTTTCCCACAGTGACGTTCAACGTCNNTCGTCGTTTCCAGCGCCTCGTCCAAGGTCAGCGGCGGCAGAATCGTCGGCAGCCGCTTCGCCAGCATGGATTTTCCCGTGCCGGGCGGGCCGATGAGCAGGGCATTGTGTCCGCCGGCGGCGGCGATTTCCAGCGCGCGCTTCACGTTCTCCTGGCCCCTGACCTCGGAAAAATCCAGTTCGTCGTCGGACTCGTGCTCGAAAATCCTGGCGATGTCCACCTTCACCGACGCGATTTTGATTTCGCCTTCGAGAAATTGCGCCGCCTCCCGCAGATTCTGGACCGGAATGACCTGCAATCCGGCGACAACGGCGGCTTCGGCGGCGTTTTCGGCAGGAACGAGCACGCCGATTTTTCCGTCGGCCTTCGCGCGCAGCGCCACCGGCAGCACTCCTTTGCAGGAACGACCCCACCGTGCGTTTCGGGAGGTGTTCGGTAAGGACGGAACTGGCTCAAACCCTGGTTCGGAGAACCCTTCGGCGAATGCAGCGCCTTCGCCGGCTTTTTTTGCGGCTCCGCGCTCGCGGGCAACCGCCGCAGGGGCGGCGGATTCGTCGGGTTCAGGTATTTGCGTAGGTGCCAGTGCCGTTGCATGGCTTCAATCAACCGCTCCAGTTCGCGCATCGAAGTCTGCGTTTGGCCGCCTACTTGTTATTGAACAAATCCAGTGGGTTTAATTTCGGCGCGGTGTTCGTGGAGGGCTGGTTGGTGGTCGCTGGCTTTTGACCGGTCAACAGGTTGCCTATGCCTTGAAGCACATTNNTGACGGTGACAAACTTCGGCAGCAGGGCGTAGGTCGCGTTGGTGGGCGTATTCGGCGGCAGCAGGCTGGACTTCTCCGCCAGGGAACGGCGCAGGGCGAATTCGACCGGCAGATTGAGCGGTGAGTTGGTGAGCACTTCGGCGATGGGAATAACGCCTTGCGTCCGGGCCTCGAAGGCCTCGCTCTGAATGATGAACCGGCTGAGGTTGATGTTCCCGCCACCCAATTCCATTCGGGCATCCAGCCAGTTGAGCGGCGATTGGGTGATCTCATTCACGCGCCACAGGGTCGCGATGGGCACGACCAGTCTTTTGGTTTTAGGCCCGATGAGTTGGATGCTTGCGTTGGTGAAAGTGAAGCTGACCTGGCCGCCGAGGTTCTTCTGCAAGCTCGCGCCCGTGACGCCGGCCCCTTTGATTTGGGCGCTGGCCAGGATCAAGCCCTGGAACTGCCCGCGATTGGCGGGCGAGAACGTATTGGCGATCGGCTCCAGCGGCACTTTATCCATCAGCAAGGAGAGCGCGTAGATGTAGCCTTTGACGCCGAGGTTCAAATCGACGCTGGTGTTGACCGGCGCGCCGTTGAGGGTGAGCCGGCACGGATCGAGCGCGATCTTGCCGCCGTCCACCTTCGCCGTGACCTGGCAGTTCTGCATGTTGATTTCGCGCAGATAAACCTGGGCAAGGTTCGCTTCGGCGGTGAATTGCAGCGACAGGTTTACCGGGTCCGGCTCCACGCTGCGCGGTGACGACGACGCGGGTGCAGGCTGCGTTGGCGCGCTCGCCGGCACCGGTGAAAAACTCTTTTCTCCGGCAAAAGCGTCGTAAAGCTGCGTCACGTCGAATGTGTCGGCTTTGATACTCAAGCGACCTTTGGTGGTGGGCGTGGAAAGGTCGAAGTGGCCCGTGAGGTTCAAATCGTTCTTCGGAGCGCGCTGGGTCGGGGCCAGAGTCAACTGCAACTGGCGCAAGTCCAGCGCGTGATTTGTAAAGGTGCCGTCGAGTTTCACGCCGACGGTCAGCGGCGTGGCGGGTCCGCTTCCCAGCAAGCGCGCCATCACAGCCTCGATTTGCGCCTGCAAGTTGAACGCGGCGCCATCGTAGCCGGCGGAGCCAGAAACCGTTAGAGCGGGTTGTGATAGCTGCGTGAGGTCGAGACGATAATCGCCCAGGTTGATCTTTTTGAAGTCGTTCACCTGTCCGTTGAGCTTCAGCGTGAGCGCCGCCTGTGTGAGAGGTGTGGCGCCGAGCCGCATTGAGAGATCGGTGATTTGCGATGTGAGACCCAGCTTGAGTTGCCTGCCGCCTTGCTCGGAAAGCACTGTGAGGTTGAGCGACAATTTGCCCGTGGAAATCGAATCGCCCAGCACCGTCTTCCAGTCCGCGAAGTTGAAATCCGAGACGGTGAGATCGAAAGCGGAATCGCCGGTGGCGGCAGCGGCGTTGCCCCACGCAAGATTCATAGGTTGGGTGAGGCTGCCGCGCAGGAGTTGCTTTTGATTTTGCGTTCCGTCCAGCGTAAGGGTTTGCAGCAGGGCGGTCTTGTCCGAGGTGTTGACGGTCACGACGCATGCAACCTGCAAATCCAATGGCGGCGAAGTCTGACCTTTTTGCGTGAGACTGAATTTGGCGGCGTTGAACCGTGTTTTCGCCGCGATGACAGAGCCGCCCTGAGTCAGCGAAATCTCGGTGGTGGAGTTGAGGGTCGTCGTGCCGAAGTCAATGCCCAGCGGCGCGCCGATGAGATTGAGCACTTGCCGGTCAATCGAGGCCACTTCCAGTTTTAAGTGACCTTCCTTCTTGGAAAGATCGAGCGGGCCGGTCACTTTCACTTCGCCGAGCAGCTTGTCGCCCCGGAAAAAGCGTTGCGACAATTCCTTGACCTCCTTCGGCGTGACGTCTCCGGTGGCGACCGTGCGGAGGCCGGCAAGTTCGCGGAACGAACCTTCTGCCCGCAAAATCTCGTTCTCGACTTTGATTTTGAGCGCTTGAGGCAGAAGATCGGCGCCGAGGGTGAATTCGATCTGGCTTGCGCCTTTAACCTCAATCACATCGTTGGTGGGGCGGGTCAATCGGAACGCGGCGACCGTGGTCAGTTTGCCGGACTGGCTGTTCATAAGCTGATCCAGCGTGAGGTTCAGTCCGGTCCATTCGGCGACTTCGCTTCCGCCATCCTTGAGGTGCTTCACGATGCGAACGGTCGCGTTCTTCAAAGCAATGTTTTTCAAGTCAACCTGCGGCGGTTTGCCCGGCGAGGCGGAAGGTTGGGACGCGGGCGGGGGCGTGGACTGGAGGGTGGGTTTGGCCGGACGCTGCAACAAGAAGTCGAGGTTGCAGGTTCCATCGGCATTCTTGACGATTTGCACGACGGGCGAAACGATCGTGACTTCGTTCACCTTGAGCGTTCCGCTGAGGATGGCGAACAGGCCGTAGCGCAGGCGAACCTCCTCGGCTTGCAAGAGCGGTTCCGTGCCAGTCGTTTGAACTTTGAGCTGGCGGAGTGTCACCTGCGAGAAGGGGCTGATGGACGCATCGGCCACAGTGACCTCGCCTCCCACCGCGTGGCTGACGCGCGGAAGAAGAACACCCTTGAAAAACGGTGAACTGGTGACGACGAAATACGCCACCACGAGCAGCACAAGCAGGCCGCCGAAGGCGAACAACAGTTTGCGAAGCCACGAGGAACGTTTGCCAGGCTGGGAAGAAGTTGGGTTAGTCATGGGATTGAACGCCGTTGCATTTCAAGATAATCCCAATCCCGTTCATTTGCCGACCGCGCCGAAAACCTTTTGGAGCAGGTCGGTGGTTCTCGCCACGGGATTTTCCCGAATTTGTTTCTCCTGCTCGGCAATTTTCAGGAACAGGCCGTCCAGCGTCTTGTGCGTGACGTAGCTGTCGAGGTCCGGCATTTCCACACCGGGAATATTGCCGCCCAATCCGCCCAATCCGCCGAGGCCGCCGCCAACTTTCGTGGTCATTTTTTTATAGGCGCTCGTCACGCCGGTTTGTTCCGTCGTCTTCCGGACGATGGGGAGGAAGCGCTCGTAAAGATTCGTTTGGCTGGTGCGCCGGAAGTATTGCGTGGCGGCGTTGTTCGTGCCGGTGAGGATGGATTTTGCGTCGGCGATGGACATCTGCTTCACCGAATCGCCAAGCACAGCAGCGGCTTCGGGGACGGCTTGTTCGGCGGCGCGGTTCATTGTGGTCACGAACTCGTCGGCGAGCTTGTCTTGACGCAAGGTTCGCAATGTCTTCTCCACCTTCTGTAAACTCTCCGGCATCGGGATTTTCACGTTCAGGTTCTTGAGGAAGCCGTCGCTTTTCCCAAGGTTGGTGACGGCGTGCTGGACGCCCTGGGCCAGCGCTTCCTTGAAGCCGCCAACCATCTGATCCTGTGTGAGCGTGCTGCCAATTCCGGCAGCCGCCGGCGAATTGGTCGATTCGCTTTTGCCGAAACCGAGGCGATCGAGCAGGTTATCGCCATGAGCGAGGGGTGCCAGCGCCAGCGTGGCGCCGACGAACAAGGGAAAGGAAATGTTGCGCATAGTCGTCGTTTTGATGTTGGGTAATTGCCGCCGGCGGATGTTGTCCACCAGCGGCAGCCCCGATCTGCGAGGAGCGAGGTTCAAGAACGGACCTTGAGGATGTCGCGAATCTCGCCCAACTCCTGGACCTTGCTGTTGTCCACGACCTTCATAGCTGCGGCGGTGTTCGTCACTTGAGCGGCGGCGGTCGTGACTACAGCGACGGCATTTGTAACTGCGACAGTGGTCGTGGCTTCAGCGGTCTTGGCCACCGCGGCGGCGGTGGTATCCACGGCCTTGTTCACGTCGCCGGCGGCAGGCGTGGCGGGTTCATTCTTGCTGCAACCGGCCAGCCCGAGGGCGAGCACGGCGACGAAGGTGATGAGGATGGTTTTTGATTTCATTGGTTTGGGTAGTTGATTGAGTTAATCTCACAAGACGCAATTTACGCCTTGTGGCTGGACCTTGTATATGGAGTGTTCACCCCATATGGGGGTATTGCGGGGCTCCTCAAAAAATTAATCCAGCCACCACGAATAACCAAGCGTAGTCGGGCGGAGGGGACGCTTAGTGGGGACTCATTTTCTTTTGAGCCCGTCATTTGTTCAACCCACAGCATGTTGAAAGGAGAATCCCCATGAGTGCAGCCCGCCTCGCAGAGGCTGATCTCGCGTTGCGCCTTTTGACAGAACCCAATCCTCAGCCGTAACCATGGGATAGGA
>PLZL01000302.1 GCA_003152145.1 Limisphaerales bacterium | reverse complement strand
CGATGACGGGCGAAATGCAGAGGACTGCCCGCCCGCCAAATCAGCAAACCAGCACCAGCGCACCACCGTTCACGACTTACGGCGAGCGGAGGCGGTAGAAACGACCGGGATAATTCGTCCACTGCGAATCGCTGAAATAGGACGTGCCGCTGATGAGTGTGTTGGTTCTCACCGGAGTCCAGATGGGATTGGCCAGATTCGTGCAGGCTTCCACCACCACGGGAATGTTCGTTGCCCAGGAGATGGTGAAACTGAATCCGTTGGTTCGCACACCAAAGTTGGGCTCAAAATTGAGAATCGTCGGGTTTGGAAGCATCCAGAGCGCGGTTGGACGGTAGCCACCGACTGAATCGCCAAACGTCGCGCCCCAGCCCGTAGTCCCCGGTAGGTAATAAACGGTCGTCGCTTGATAGTCATTGTAGAATAGAGAAAAACCCGTGCGAGGGGCGTTTCCTTGGAAATAGACTCCGGTGAGGTTGACGCAGCCGTAAAATTCCTCATTCCCGATTCTGACGAGACTGGCGGGGATTGTGACGGTGATCAGGTTGGTGCAACCGAAAAATTCACTGTTCCCGATGATGGTGACGCTGTCGGGAAATGTGTCATTGGTCAGGCTGATGCAGTCGTAGAATGCAGAGTCTCCGATGCTGATGACACTGTGGGGGATTATAATGTTGGCCAAGCTGAGGCAATCAGAGAACGCGTAGTTTCCGATAATCGTGATGGTGTCTGGGATCGCAATGCTGGTCAGGTTGATGCAGGAATCGAAGGTATCGTCCGCAATTATAGTGACGCGGTTGGGAATCGTGATGCTGATCAGGCTGGGACACTGAGCGAACGCAGCGTTGCCGATATTGGTGACGCTGTTGGGGATAATAACGCTGGTCACGCTAAAGCAGGCATTGAACGCGGAGTTTGCGATGCTGGTGACACTACCGGGGATTGTGTAGCTTCCGACCTTGCCGTTCGGACATTGGATGAGCGTCGTCTGGCTCTTGTCGAACAAGACCCCATCCACACTACTATAGACAGAATTGCTGGCGTCCACCGTTATCGCGCTTAGATTGGGGCAGTAATAGAACGCAGCAGGCCCGATGTTGGTGACGCTGTTGGGGATCGCGATATTGGACAGGCTGGAACAGGAATCGAACGCATAGCTTCCGATGCTGATGACGCTGATGGGAATCGTGACGTTGGTCAGGCTGCTGCAATAAGAAAAAGAGTAATTCCCAATGCTAGTGACGTTTTGGGGGATGGCAACGCACGTCAACCTTCCGCAACCACAGAATGAATAGCCCCCAATACTGATAACGCTGTCAGGAATGGTGAGGTTGGTCAGACCGCTGCAGGAATAGAACACGTTGTCCCCAATGCTGGTGATGCTGTTGGAAATCATTACGCTGGCCAGTGCGGTGCAGTATTGAAATGCAGCGTTCCCAATATTGGTGACGCTATTGGGGATGGTGACGCTGGTCAGGCTGGTGCAGTCGTAGAACGCGGAGCCTCCGATGTTTTTGACGCTGCTGCCGATGGTGAGGTTAGTCAGGCCGGAACAGGAATTGAACGCACTGTCTCCAATGTTGGTGACGCTGTTGGGGATTATGACGCTGGTCAGCCTGGAGCAGTTGTAGAACGCGGAGCCTCCGATGTTCTTGACGCTGCTACCAATGGTGAGATTTGTCGTGTAAAGGCAGGAATAAAATGCACTGTTTCCAACGTAGGTAACACTGTCTGGAATTATCACGCTAGTCAAGTAGGTGCAGGTATAGAATGCAGAACTTCCGATGCTGGCAACGTTGGTGCCAATCGTCAAATTGGTCATAAGGAAACAGTGATAAAACGCACTGCTCCCAATGTTGGTGACGCTGTTAGGAATGGTCACGCTTTTCAAGGTTGTCTTATTATAAAACGCAGAATCACCAATGCTGGTGACGGGATAGCCATTGGTTGCGCTGGGGATGTTCAACACCGTCGGATTCCCTGTGTATCCGGTGATGGTGATGGCGCCGTTGTTGGTCGTGAACGTAAATTGGGCCTGCCCGACGGCAGGCAGCATGAAAGCATAGAGCAGCCAGATTGGAATCAGGTTTCGTTTAATTTTCATGATTCTGCAAAACTCGGCTGCATGCGACTCGGCCGTTTTTTGGCCGCAATAATCCATTAGTCCCAAAATCGCGAAATGGGAAGCGTGAATACGCCTTTTAGAACAAGTAGAACCGCGGGTGAAGCATGGAATCACTTTTACTGAACGGCGATGGCGGCCCAATCCGGATCTTGTTCGTAATTGCCGTCGTTGACCAATTCACCCGCAGGAAATTTGTTTGACCGTTCGGCGCGGTGATTTAACTTGCCCACATGGATCATTCACCCGGTTTCCTGAAATTAACGAACGACGCCAAAACTCGCGTCCGCGAAATCTCCATTGACCAGGCGCGGGCCTGGCTCCTGCAAAATCCCAAGGTGGTGCTACTGGACGTGCGCGAAGATTCCGAGTGGAGCGCGGGACACGCCGCTGAGGCGTTGCATCTGGGCAAGGGAGTTCTGGAGCGTGACTTGGAAAAAATGATTCCGGACGTGAACACGGAGATCATCATGTATTGCGGCGGCGGATTCCGCTCTGCCCTCACCTGCGACGCGGCGCAAAAAATGGGCTACCGCAGCGTCCACTCGCTCATCGGCGGTTACAGGGCGATGGTCAAGGCTAACTGGCCGATGAAAAAGGATTGATGTCAAATTCCGGCGGCAAAAAAAAACGCAAGGCGCTGATGCTGGGCGTCGGATTGGATTCCGACGGTCATAAGCGGCTCACGACGGGCGAAAACTTCGCGCTGGTGGGCGGCACGGAGGAAACGCACGAGCAAATGACCGAGAAAGCCCTCAAAATTAACGAGAAGCTCAAGTCACGCGGCAAACAGCTCGAAGAGGTCAGCCGCGAGGAATTCGACGACATCGCCCATGAGGTCGGCTTGAAAAAGTTCAAGCCACGACAATGATTGGTAGGGCGGTGCTGCCGCACCGCGGTGCGCCGCAGCAGCGGCGCACGGTTAATGGAAAATGTCCGACAAACTGCATTTCAATCGCTGCATGATTTGCTGAAGGCGACCCAGCGTAATACTCTGCTGGCATTGCTCCAAACGATGAAGCGTCGAGGCGGGAAGTCCGAGTTTTTTGGAAAATTGGGCAAAAGTCATATCACCGCGTTTCTTGCGCAGAAATGAAGCAAGTTGCTTTTCCAAAGTGTCACGCACCCGGCAATGCTGGCCAATATTCCATTCCGTTTGCGGAATAAACTGATTGACAACTGTGCGAGAACTTGGAAAACTAATTCAGCTTTATGCGAATCAGATTCCATATCCTGCCGGTAATGCAACGAGCATCTTTAGCAATTCTGTTAATCTTGCTGACACTTCAAACAGCGATGCCCGCCGTTTTGACCCACCGTTATTCCTTTGATGCCGACGCGAGCGACTCGATTACCAATGCCGACGGCGTTTTGCTGGGGAATGCCGTCATCGCCAATGGCGCATTGGTTCTGGACGGCACCAACAGCAGCGTCCGGCTGCCCAACGACCTGTTCACCAATTATGATTCCATCAGCTTTGAGGTTTGGTATGCGGATGGAGCGGTCAGCAATCCCAACAACCAGCTATACAACTTCAGCGGCCCGTTTGGTGGAATGAATTATTTTCTTTCTGGCCAGGGCAAATATCTTATCGGCACAACTTCAGACACTGTAAATCTCCCAATTTCGGCGGTGGGCGGAACCAATCATCTGATATGGACGCAGGACAGCGCTTCGCAAACCGCCCGGATTTACATCAATGGAGCGCTTGCCGCCCAGAATGCTGTCGGCTTTGCGTTTACCTACACTCCAGCCATGATCGGCTCGACGACCAACAATCTGATCGGGGCAGGCGCGACCAATGTGGCCAATTCCAATTTCAAAGGCAGCATTCTGGAATTTCGGACCTATCAAGGCGCGCTGTCCTCGCTGGACGCGGCGGTGCTGGACGCCTTCGGGCCGGACCAGCCGCAGACGAATCCCGGAACGCTCCAAGCCGTGCGCGTGGTGATTCCGTCACCGACCGGGCCGGGAGCCATGTTCCGCGCCGGGGTCTTTGCCGATTTTTCCGGTGTCACTAACGTCAACATCAGCACACAGCCGGATTTGGTTATGACCTCGGACAACACCAACGTGATCGCGTTTGCGCCGGACCAGCGGCTTCGGACCGTGGCGCTGGGCACGGCGAACATCACGGCAACTTGGCAAGGATTCTCCAACACGGTGGCGGTAACGGTTGGCGTGCCACAGGACATCGCGCTCGTTCACCGTTATGGATTTAATGAGCAAACGAATGACTGGATTGTGCATGATTCCGTGAGCGGAGCGAATGGGCAACTTTTTGGTGTGTATCATAATATAATTTTAGGCACAGATATTGTTGACGGTGCTTTTACTGGCAACGGAGAAATGCAGTTGATGAATTCTGGAAACGTTTCCTCCAGTATCGGTGGTTATGCAGCTCTACCTCCGGGAATCGTTTCCAGTTTGAGTGAGATTTCCGTGGAGGCCTGGGTGACGTGGACGTTCAGAACTTCTTGGCCCTGGCAACGAATTTTTGATTTTGGAAATAGTCCGAGTGCCACTTATTTTTTCCTTACAACTGAAGCAAATACTTTTGTGACAAGCAGCAACCTCGCGCGTTTCACCATCAGCACAAATTCAATCAACGCGGAGTCACCCCGGTTGAACTGGACAAACATTTTGCCGCTGAATGTGACCTCGTTTGTGGCAGTGATTTACAGTCCGGTCCGTGGAACCGCAAAATTCTATCTTAATGGCCAGTTAATCAGTTCCGGCCAAGCCACCATTCCACTTTCGGCTATCACTGATATCAATAATTGGTTGGGAAAGTCAGAATACGCTCCGGACTCATATTTCGGCGGGCGATACAACGAATTTCGGATTTACAGCGGCTTCTTGTCAGACTCGGATGTGGCGGCTGATTTTGCCGCCGGGCCGGATACAGTCGGGGTGGATTATATTCTGCACGAATATTCATCCAGCAATAATCTTACAATCACTTGGGGGCCATCCGCCACAAACTTGGTTCTTCAATCCAGCCCGGTGTTGGGTGCCGGAGCCGTCTGGAATCAAGTCACGAATGCGCCCATTCTTCAAAATGGGCGGTTTGTTGTCACCGTGCCCATTTCGGAAGATGCCGCCTACTTCCGGTTGCACACGCCTTGAAAAGTAGCGGCAGGCATCCTGCCTGCCGTAGAGGGCGGCATCTTGCCGCCCGGACCAATGCCCGATATTTCCAGCGCCTTTGATTTTTCAACGCTTTTTTCGCCGGGCTGGAAGCCCGGCTCTACGCGGCGTAGCGGCGGTAGGCAGACCGCCGCATTATTCCAGCCAAAGAAATAGCGGCGCTCTGCCGAGACGCCGCTACGATAAAATCTTTTCCAAGACCGCGCGTGTTTTCTCCGGCGTCTCGTGCAGAATCGCCTGCCAGCCGCACGCCAGGCCGCCTTGAACATTTTCCAGACGGTCGTCCAGATAAATGATGTTCGCGCCGCGACGCCCGCATAATTTCTCCATCGCCTCGTAAATTTTCGCATCGGGCTTCATCGCGCCGACCTCGCAGGAGTAAATGTAGCCGTCGAAGTTTTTGAAGAAGGGAAAGTTCCGCTCGACGTGCTCGATGGCGAGGTCGTTGGTGTTGGAAAAAATGTAGGTTTTGAATCCGCGCCGACGCAGTTCCGCGTGGAGCGCAATCATGGGCGGGATCTCGGTGAAGATGTCCGCGAAATAGCCGCCGAATTCCGCGAGGCCGCCCTGAAAGCCGACGGCGTCGCGGATTTGTTCAAAGAATTCCTGCCGGGTGACGAGTCCGCATTCGTATTGGACAATCAAGGACGAACTGCTGAAAAGGGAAATGAGATTGAACAGCGATTTTGTGCTGCGGGCGACAACCTTGCGGGCGGCGATCGAATAATCGAAGTCCACCAGCACCTTGCCGAGATCGAAGACGACGACTTTTTGTGTTGCGGGCTCTTCCATTTTTAATCGTAGGACAGTCCGTCTCCGGCTGTCCCCATTTTATTTTTCGAGTCAGAGACAGGCGCGACGCCTGTCCTACACTCGAACCGGAGTTGATTCACGACATTTCCCTGCGGCCTTCGAGGGCGCGGCTTAACGTGAGTTCATCGGCAAATTCCAGCCCGCTTCCGGCAGGCAGTCCGTAGGCGATGCGGGTGATTTTGAGTCCCTTGCGCGCCAGGCGCTTCGCGAGATACGCGCTCGTGGCGTCGCCTTCCACATCCGTGCTCAATGCAATCACGATCTCCTTGACTGGCTCCAGCGAGAGGCGTTTTTCAAGCTCCGCGATGCGCAAGTCCTCCGGTTCCACGCCATCGAGAGGCGAAATCCGGCCGCCGAGGACGTGGAACTTGCCCCGAAAGGCATTTGATTTCTCAATGCTCAAGATGTCCACGGCGCGTTCGACCACGCAGACGAGCGAGGCGTCCCGGCGCGAGTCGTCGCAAATGAAACAGGGAGATTTCTCGGTGAGAGCGCCGCAGGTGGTGCAGAACTGGATTTTTTCCCTGGCCAGGAGTATGGCATCAGCCAGTTGCCTGACGGCGGCGCTGTCCGACTGGACCAGATGCAAGGCCATGCGTTCGGCGGAACGCGGCCCGACACCGGGCAGCTTGTTCAAAGCGGCAATCAGGACGGTGATGGAGTCTGGCAAGGCGGACATTATGGCGGAGCGTTAGTTTGGGAATAGTCAACGGCAGCAAACCGGGCTACCAGGTTGTTGCGCTCCATTGGGGAGTATTTCAGAAATTCCTCGTCTGGAATGGCCAGAAGCTTGTCCATATCTTTGATTAGAACGAATGGACGTTTTGAATAGGAGTCGTCGTTTTGCCGCAGGTGGAGGAGATCCTTCGTGTCTCCGGCAATCATTACATCAACGACTGCGCTTTTGCGGTGCCCTAGATTGTCAATTCTTCCCTCGCCCCACCTTACTTCAAAAATGGGCAAAGGAGCAGAGCCTTTAAGAAACTCTTGTTTCACCGTCACGGCCTGCTCTTTTTCCAACCGCTGCACATCAACATCCATCGCCACAAGCCAATTAGTTGCTAAACGATAAGCGCCATTTGTATCAATCACTGATTGAATACCTGCCAATTGCGGCAAATAGTCAGGAGTCGGTAAATTGCCTTGAACTTTCGTCGTTGAGAAGGCCTGATAACCGTTGTCCAAGCTCGTGATGAAGCGTAGTTTTCCGGGGTTTGGATGATCGAATAATCCAGCAGCGAAGGAAAAGGAATACTTCTCGGTTTCGATGCGCCCCGCGAAACCATACTCAATCGGAAGATTCTGCACGCGTGTGGGCACATGTGGATCGAAAACCGTTGCAACCTTAATGTCAGATTCCTTGATCGGCAAGTCAATGGGAAGATGCAAGCGGGAGGAGCAGTGGTTTATTTCCGCCAGCATAACGACTGTTGCCACGAATTTATAGGCGAGTGGCACAGGAGTCATAGATTATCGAAAAGTTTTGCCTCGCGAAACCCTCACCTCACCCCGGCCCTCTCCCCTCCCGGCGGGAGCGGAGGGGAGACGCTTTGAATGCGATTTGATTTTTCCCCGTCACAATTGATGCGTCCAATTTCATCCAAACCCCGGCAGATTCAATCCCGCAGTGACCTTGCCCATTTCGGCATTGGCGATGTCCTTGGCCTGACCAAGCGCCTGGTTCGCGGCGGTCACAATCATGTCTTCGAGCAACTGCGCGTCGGCGGGATTGAGCGCCTGCGGGTCAATCTTGATGGAGGCGAGCGTGCCGTCGCATTTGGCGACGGCCTTGACGGCCCCGCCGCCGCTGGTGGCTTCCACGGTGCGCGCGGCGAGCTGGGCCTGCACCTGTTCCATTTGTTGCTGCATCCGCGCAGCCTGTTTCATGAGTTTTCCAATGCTGGACATAAAATCAGGAGTTGGGAGTTAGAATATGAGAGTTGGTTAAGCGCGGACTTCGACAATCTGGCCTTTGAAAATTTCCAGTGCCTTTTGAATCAGCGGGTCATCCTTGAAATCGTCTTTGTTGAAAGCAGCCGGTGCGGATTTATCCCTGGCCGGCGCCGCCGGCGGTGCGCCCGCCGACGACGCGGCCGGTGCCGGCGAAATCATCCCTTGCACCCGGACACGGTCTGCCGGAAGTTCCGCCTTGATGAATTTGATCTGCGCGTTGGGATGGCCAATCTCCGCGAGTTTGGTTTGCAGCAAGGTGTGGTTCCGCGGATTGTCAATCAGGGCAAGATGATCTGCAAATTCAGGATCGAAGCCGATCACCAAAGTGTTTTTGTCGAACGAGACCGCACAGGCTTCCAGCAAATAAGTCCGAATGAACGGGCTAACGCGGCTGACGGCTTCAACCAGCTTCGTCCAAAGCCCCGCCAAATCCGCGGAGACGGCGGGCGTTTCCGCAAGCGCGGCTGGCGGCGCAACAGCTCCTTGATGAGCGGTGTGACTTTTCGCGGCGGTCGGCCGGGCTGCGGGCGCTGCGCTGGGAATGCTCGCGGTTGCAGGCGCATTGCCTCCGCCGCGCAACTGGTTGAGCTGCTTCAACACGGCGTCGAGCGGCAGGGCACTGCGCGCCTCGATGGCCTTGAGCAGGGCGACTTCAACCAGGATTTTCTTGGAAGCGGCGTCGCGCAGGCGAAACTCGGTGTCCGCGAAGACTTCAAGGATGCGCGTGAAGGCGTCGGTGTTCGCCAGCGCGGCTTGCTCCTTGAGGGCGGCGACTTCGGCTTCGGAGACTTCGAGCAGATTCAAATCGCCGCGCGAGACCTGGAAGATGAGCAGGTTGCGAAAATGATTCAGCAAATCGGAAAGCAGGCGTCCCAAATCCTTCCCATTTTGCGCGAGTTCGTTCAATTGCGTGAGCGCGGTTTGAATTTCGCCAGTGAGGACGGCTTTGCTTAATTTCAATATCTGGCTTTCGGCGGCGAGTCCGAACATGGAAAGCACGTCGGCTTCCTCGATTTTGTCGCCGCAAAA
>PLZL01000270.1 GCA_003152145.1 Limisphaerales bacterium | reverse complement strand
TTCATCATGAAGGACGCGTATTCGTTCGACACCACGGACGAAGCCGCGATGGCCAGCTACAAGAAAATGTATGACGCCTACACGCGCATCTTTGCGCGGTGCGGGCTGAAGGCATTTCCGGTCGAGGCTGATACCGGGGTCATCGGCGGCAGCCATTCGCACGAGTTCATGGTGCCCGCCGAGACCGGCGAGAACGAAGTGGCGTTCTGCGAAGCCTGCGGTTACGCGGCGAACATCGAGAAGGCGACGAGCGGCATTCCGAAAACGGCTGCGCGTGAAATCGGTGCGGCCATCGAGAGATTTGCCACGCCAGGCGTCGTAACAATCGAGGCGTTGAGCAAGGCGCCTTACAGCGTGCCGGCGAATCGTCAGATCAAGACGCTGGTCTATATCGCCGATAGCAAGCCGGTCATCGTTTTGATTCGCGGCGACGACCAGTTGAACGAAACGAAGTTTCTGGCGAAGACGGGCGCAGTCGCAGCGCGTCCGGCCACTGTTGAGGAAATCGTGCCATTGCTCGGCGCAAAGCCGGGAAGTCTGGGCGCGGTCGCGAATGTTCCGGCAGACGTGAAAGTTCTGGCCGACGAGCGTTTGCAGGGCGCGAACGGCATGACGACGGGCGCGAACGAAGATGGTTTCCATTTGAAGAATGTCTCCATCGAGCGCGACATCAAGGTGACGGAATGGCTTGATTTGCGGACGGTGACTGCGGGTGAACCTTGTGCCAAGTGCGGCAAGCCGCTGAAGATTCGCCGCGCGATTGAAGTCGGCCATGTCTTCAAGCTCGGCACAAAATACAGCGAGAAGCTGAACGCGACTTTTCTGGACGCGGACGGCTCGCGCAAGCCGTCAGTCATGGGTTGTTACGGCATCGGTGTCACGCGCACGCTGCAGGCGGTCATCGAACAATGCAACGACAAGGACGGAATCATCTGGCCGTTGAGCGTCGCGCCTTACACCGTTTGCATCACACCGCTGGCGGTCGCGCTGGACAGCGAGGCGATGAAGCTGGCGGAGAAGATTTACGCGGAACTGACCGCGAAGGGCGTGGACGTAATTCTGGACGACCGTGACGAGCGCCCTGGCGTGAAGTTCAAGGACTCCGAACTGGTTGGTTTTCCCATCCGCATCGGCATCGGTGAAAAATCGCTGGCGAAGGGCGAGGTGGAAATCAAGCCGCGCGGCGGCGCATTGCAGCCGGTCAAAGCCGCAGCGGCAGTGGAAGCCGCAATGAAATTGCTGGAGGAAGGCAACGCCGGTTTGCGTGGCGCGTAAAGTTTACCGTGGCAGTGGATGGAAGGTGAACCGGGCGGGGCGGCTTGCCGCCGGGTCAAGCTGCGCGGTGTAATAACCGCCGTCGTTCAACAGTTCGATGCCGGACAATGCGGGACAGAGCCGCACGTGGAACGGCCACCAGTGATGGGCCTCATGCAGCGCCGAGGTGAAACGGCTGATGTTCCGGCCCAAAAACCGGATGGGCGGAATTCCCGATAGCAACCGGCTTTTCCATAAAATGAGGCGCGTGTGCAGATGTCCGAGAATCGTTTGTTCCACCTGGGGCAGCCGGCGGCGCACCGATTCCTCGCGCCCCAGAAAAGGCAATGCCGTCGGGTCGTGGCAGAACAGCAACACGCGCTGTTCCGGCTGCAAGGCGTCGAACGCGGCGCGGATTTCGGCGAGATGCGCCTCGCGCAACCGCTGCCATTCCAGCCACTCCTCCGGCAACACGTCCGGCTGGCTGGCGGGCAGTGCAATGAGCGGCGATGACACGCCGATCAGCAGATAACGTCCAATGGCAAATTTCCAGAATGGTTGCAGGCCGAGCTGTTGCGTGGCGCAATGCCAGCTTGCCAGCCGCATTCCGCCTTTCCCGCCAAACAAAGGCAATTTTCCCAATTCATGGTCCCCAAAGGTGAACCGCGCCCGGTCGCCGAATTTTACGCGGAGCTTGTCGAGACATTCCTGCGCACTTTGGAATGCCGCCGGGTCGCTCACGCCCACGAACCCGCTGTCGCAGCTATAATCTCCGTTGGCCACGAGATAATCCACCGGCCGGACTTCGTCCAGAAAGCGGTCGAGCTGCCGCCCCTGGTCAAGCGGATGGCGCATCCAGATCAGATGCCGGTAGGCGCGCGCGATTGCACGGAGCAGGGGATTGGCGATGATGCGAAACTCGTAATTCTCACCGCGGGCGCATTCGGCAGGGCCAGCGTAATGGATGTCACTCAAGATGGCGACGGTCATGTCGTCGGATGCGGTGGTTTCCATGCGGCGTCAATTATCCACACCGGTTCGATCCAGACAGTCGCGGACGGCGCGGGCGAGTGTGGTGACCGAGTAAGGCTTTTGGAGAAAGCGTGCCTGCGAACGCGAGAGCAATTCGGCGTTGATTTCGGCGGAGGTATAGCCGCTGGTGAAGATGATTTTCAAATCCGGCCGGTCGGCGAGCAGCAACTCGGCGAGGTCCACGCCGGAAATGCCATCCGGCATCACCATGTCGGTGAGGACAAGGTCAATTTTACTTGCGCATTCGCGCCACACGTCGAGCGCCTCTTTGCCGGTGGACGCTTCGAGCAGATGATAACCGCAATCCTTGAGTATGTCGCGGGCCATTTCGCGCAGGATTTCCTCGTCTTCGACAATGAGAATGGTTTCGGTGCCGCCGGTGATGGGCGCGTTCGAGGCGCTTTCCTTTTTTCCAGGCGCCGCCATTTGTTCGCTGGTTGGGAAAAAAACATCGAACGTGGTGCCTTTGCCCGGTTCACTGTTGACTTCGATCCAGCCTTCATGCTGCTTGACGATGCCATAAACGGTCGCCAGCCCGAGGCCGGTGCCCTTGCCCACTTCCTNNTGCCGACTTCCTTGGTGGTGAAAAATGGCTCAAAGATGCGGCCCAGCGTCGCGGCGTCCATGCCGGTGCCCGTGTCGGCAACGCGCAACCGCAGAAAATATCCGGCGCGCGCGTCCGGGCGCCTTTCGGCGTAGGCGGCGTCAATCGCCATGGGTTCGATTCCGATGGTCAGGGTTCCGCCGCGCGGCATGGCGTCGCGAGCGTTGACGGCGAGATTCATCACCACCTGTTCGATCATGCCGGGGTCGCCTTGAACGGACGGCAATTCGGCGGGCGACTGGAATTCGAGCGTAACGGTTTCGCCGAGCAACCGGCCGAGCAGCTTGGTCATGTTGCCGACGGTTTCGCGCAGATCAAGCGGCTTGGGCTGCATGACATTTTTGCGGCTGAACATGAGCAGTTGCCGCGTGAGGCCGGCGGCGCGCTCCGAGGCAAAAAAAACCGCCTGGACCGGCTCAAGCATTTCGGGCGGCAGCGACGGCTTGGCGAGCAGCGCGCTGGAATGTCCCTGGATGATGGTCAGCATGTTGTTGAAATCGTGCGCGACACCGGCGGCGAGCTGGCCGATGGATTCCATTTTTTGGGACTGTCGCAACTGCTCCTCCAGATTCAGATGGTCGGCGGCCATGCCAATGCATCCGGCTACGGCGATTAAAAACTGGGTCTCATCCGCGGTGAACTCACGCCGGCGCGAGGTGTGGACGCCCAGCACGCCGAACGATTCCCCGCGTGTGAGAATTGCAATGGTCACGCCGCTGACAACGCCATGTCCGGCCAGAAACGGCGACTCGGTGAACCGGGTTTCCGTTTTGGAATCCGTCGTGACCACCGGCTCGCCGGAATTGAGCGTGAAGCCGATTTGAGTGGCATTGTCGCCGGGCAGTTTGGTGCGGCCGATGTGTTCCGAATTCCAGCCCGTGCCCGCCTGCAAAAGCAGTTGTCCGTCCGGCAGCCGTTTGAAAACCTCCGCGAATTCCACGTCCACCGTCTGGCCAACAAGGATGACAGCCTGGTTGAGCAGCGCGTCCAGATCATTGCTCGACAGGGCGAATTGTCCGAGCGCAGCCACGAGCGTCTGTTCCAGCGCGCGGTTGAGCAAAGTTCTTTCCGTTCGTTCGCGTTCAGCATTCCGCTGCTGCAACGATTCCGCCATGCGGTCGAAAATTTTCGCCAACTGGCCCAGCTCATCACCCGTGGCCGACAAACCCGTGCGCGCATCCAGGTTGCCATCCGCGATTTTTTGGGCCGTCTGCGTCATGGCCTGCACCTGCCGTCGGACGAAAAATTCGCCTCCCATCCACGCCGCCACCAGCGCCAAAAAACCCACCACAAACGCCCTCATCGGCAGGTCGTAAATATACATGAACAGCAGCGACGGCACGATGAGCAGCAGCACGCTGCCGACCAGTTTCATCCGCACGCTTGAAAGTTTGGCAAGGTTTTGTTTCATTCGTCCGATTCTGGAACCACGCGAAAACATAGCCCGGATTTCTCGTTGCGGAAAGCCATTTCAATCCCCGTCCGCCAGCGCCGCCGCGCGTCCCGCAGGCAGCCGTCCCAGATGAAAAATCAGGAAGCCGTGCAGGAATTGCCGCAGTTCGGCCGTTTGCGCGCGCGCCAGTTTCAAATGCAAACTTGCCTGCCAGCCGTTTTTCAGAAACGCCCGGACAATCTGCTTCGCGCCCGCCGTCAGGTCCGTTTTTCGCAGATCAGGATTCAGGCCCAGTTCCCGCAGCAATTTGAGTTCAAGCGCAAAAATCAGTTGCGCCGCCGGTTTTTGCCGGCAGAGACAGTCGAGAAATCCGCGCAGCAATTCAAAAACGGCGGGCAGCGGCGTTTCCGTTTCCGTCGCCTGCTCGATGAACGCGGCGGCATAGGCGGCCTGCCGTAATTTCAGAATGTCCGCGCGCAGTTCCGCGTGTGTCGCGCGCAGAACGGCTTCCCGCAGGAGGTGCAAATCCGAATGGCGGCTGCGGCTGAACGAAAAATCCGCCTCGTAAAACAAATCCAGTTTGCCGAGGAACGGCGATTTTGGACGGCGCGCGCCCTTCGCAACGGTGGCAATGCGCCCGAAATCGGGCGTGAGCCAGTGGACGATGAGGCTGGTTTCCGTGAGCGGTCGCGTCCGCAAAATGAATCCGGTGGCTTTTTGAATCATAAACGCGAGGATGCAAAATAGGAGATGGAAGATGGCATACCGATTGAGCGCGCTCTGCTATTCTCCATTCTCTCTCTTCTATTTTCGCATTTCCGTCACAGGCGGCGTGCGCTCCTGCGAAAGGGCGCCAAGGCTGATGATGTATTTGAAGCCGTCGGCCACGCTCATGTCGAGCTTGGTGACTTTTTCCACCGGCACCAGGATTAAAAATCCGGCCGTGGGAATCGGCGTGGTTGGAATGAAAACACAGACGCAATTCCTCCCCGTTTTTTTCTGCGCTTCACTCTCCTGTTCGCTGGTGATGAAACCGACCGAATAAATCCCCTCGCGCGGATATTCGACAAGCACGACCGTCTTGAACGAACTCTTCTTGCCGGACGTGAACGCCTCGTCCACCTGCCGGATGGTGCCGTAAATCTTGTTCAACACCGGCACGCGCAGCATCATGCTGTCCGCCCACGCAATCATCCGCTTGCCGAAGTAATATCGGGCCAGCACGCCTACGACGGACACAATGGCGACCGCCAGCAAAAACGCGAGCACGCTCCAATACCAGAACATCGGGCCGGCGCCATCGTTCTCATGCGTCAAACTTCTGGGCAGGAAAAACAACAGCAGATCGGTCATGCTGGAAACCGTGCCGAAAAACCATTTCACGATGGCGAGCGTGATGACGCCGGGCAGCACAATCACGAGGCCGGTAAAAAAACTGGCGCGCCAGCGCGCAAAAAGCGATTTCTTCACACGCGAAGTTTAGAAGCGCCGCCAATTTGCGCGAGGCAAAACTTTTTGGAAAGCCCCGACAGCCGTCGGTTTTCCTCGCACTTCATGTTGCGTCGCGCAGCTGCGCCACAGTCGTCGTAGCCAAGCAGGTGCAAAACGCCGTGGACGAGATAACGGACGATTTCCGATTGCCAGGTCGTCTTGAATTTTTTCGACTGCAAAATCGCTTCCTGCACACAAATGAAAATTTCTCCGTGCAACTGTTTTTGCTTTCTGCTTTCTGCTTTCCGTTTTTCTGGCGCGGAATAGTCAAACGTAATCACGTCCGTTGAACCTTCATGCCGGAGAAACGTTTCGTTGATCAAAGTCATTTCGCGCGCGGCGACAAGATTGATGCCGAGTTCGGCTTTACCGATCGTCAGATCCGCCAGCAACGCCTCCGCGATCTCCTTCAACAACCGCGAATTGATCTTCCGCATCCGCTGCCGGCTGGCGATAACAATGTTCATTCGGATTTCATCCGTCCGCGATGCTCCTCGTAAGCGCTGATGATTCGCTGCACCAGCGGATGGCGAACGACGTCGCGCTTGGAAAATTCGACGATGGCGATGCCTTCCGTGTGCTTCAACGCGTGATGCGCCTCCAGCAGGCCGGAATGTTTATGCGGCGGCAAATCAATTTGCGTCTCGTCGCCGGTGATGACCGCCTTCGAGCCGTGGCCGAGCCTCGTGAGAAACATCAGCATTTGTTCCGCCGTCGAATTCTGCGCCTCGTCCAGAATGATGAACGCACCGTTTAGCGTCCGCCCGCGCATGTAAGCCAGCGGAGCGATTTCAATCGTCCCGCGCTCCATGTGCTTGGCGATTTCCTCGGCGGGCAGCATGTCGTGCAGCGCATCGTGCAGCGGGCGCAGATACGGCGTGATTTTTTCGAAAAGGTCGCCCGGCAAAAATCCGAGCGCCTCGCCGGCCTCGACTGCCGGGCGGGTCAGAATGATTCGCGACACCTTGCCATCGCGCAAAGCCGCGAGCGCAAGCGCGACAGCCAGATAGGTTTTGCCCGTGCCCGCCGGGCCGACGCCGAATGTGATGTCGTGCTTGCGGATGGCATCAAGGTATTTTTTCTGGCCGACGGTTTTGGCGGTGACGCCCGGCTTTTTTTCGTGCGTCGTCACGCGGTCGTTCACCAGATTTTGCAGCGTCTCGGCGCCTTCGTGCTTCACGACGTTCAGGGCATGGGCGAACTCGCGGTTTCGCACCGGCGAACCCGCTTTCAGCAGGGTTTCCAGCGACACGAACAAATTTCTGGCACGCTCAATCGCGTCGGCCTCGCCTTCCAGTTTTATCCAGCCTTCGCGCGCGGTGGCCTTGACGCCGAGTTCGGTTTCCAGCGACTGTAGATTGCGCGGCTCGTGGTTGAAAAGCTGCTGCGCAAACCGCGCGTTTTCGAAGTGAAGGGTTTCAGTTGCCACAATTGGAATTATTTTGCGAGTTCCGCCCGCAGTTTTGCACCTAGTTCGCTCAACGCCTGCGGCAAAACGGTCGTATTCGCCAGCACCGGCATGAAGTTCGTGTCGCCGTTCCAGCGCGGCACGACGTGGATGTGCAGATGCTCGACAATGCCCGCGCCCGCGACTTTGCCGAGGTTGATGCCGATGTTGAAACCGTCCGGCTTCATCAGTTGTGTCAGCGCATTCACGCAGCGGCGCACGAGCTTCCACAAATCGGCGAGTTCCTCCCCGGTCAATCCGTTCAAGTCCGCGACTTCCTTATAAGGCACGACCATCAGGTGGCCGCCGTTGTAGGGATATTTGTTCAGCAGCGCGAAACAAGTGCGGTCGCGTGCGATGACGAGGTTCGCCTCGTCGTCGGACGATTGCGCGATGCGCATGAACAAGCCTTCCTTGAGTTCGGGCTTCGGCGACAAAACATATTCAATCCGCCACGGCGCGTGCAGTGTTTCCATGCCGGCAGTGTAGGAGTCGAGATAACGAGACTCAAATTGAATTTGCGATTTCCAATTTTTGAAATGAGACTCTGTGCATCGTCTCCTACCAATTATTTGAACAGACTCAAAATCGCGGACGCCGCGCGCCGGCTGGCTCCAGACTCACCCAGCGACGAGATGATTTTGGCGAGTTGCACCTTGATTTGTTGCCGGCGTGCGCCGTCCTGCAACAGTTCCAGTGCCGCGCGCGAGATGTTTTCCGGCGTCGCGGCATTTTGGATGAATTCGGGAAACACTTCCTCGTTCGCGAGCAGGTTCGGCATCGTCGCTGATTTCACCATCACGATGCGCTTGGCGATCTCCCAGTTGATCCACAAGGTTTTGTAGAGTGTCACCGTCGGCACGCCGAAAAACGCGCACTCCATCGTCACCGTGCCCGTCGAGGCGATGGCGAGGTCGGCTTGCATGAGCGCCTGGGACAGATTGCCGGTTTGAATTTCCCAATCCGGCGGGAGCGCAAACAATTTGTCCGCGAGGTTTTTCAAATCTTCATCCGGCAATACCATTTTGACGCGCACATCCGGCAATTGTTCCTGAATCAATTTCATCGCGCCGAGCATCACCGGCAAATGCCTTTGTAATTCACTTTTCCGGCTGCCGGGAAGCAAAAGAACCGTTGGTGCGGAATTCTTATTCTGACTTCTGACTTCTGACTTCTGACTTCTGTCGAGCATCGGATGGCCGACAAATTCCACTCTCAACTTCGGTGCGCGCTCCGCATACCAAGCCTTTTCAAAGGGGAAAATACTCAACAGCAAATCGTAATCCGCCGCCAGCAAATCCGCGCGGCCCGGACGCGAAGCCCAGACCTGCGGCGAAACGAACTGCACGATTTTCGGATTCCACCGGGAAAAGGGATTGCCGCGGACGTATTCCCTGACCGCGTGGCCAAAGCGCAGATTGAACCCGCCGTAATCCACGCCGATGATAACGTCCGGTTTGCGTTCGATGGCGAGCGCGAGCAACTGGTTGAACAACCGCCGAAACTTGAAATAATTTTTCAGCACGTCCGAAATGCCGATGACCGCGTGCTGGGTCATGTCGAAGGACAATTCAACTTCAGCTTCGGCCATTTTCGGTCCGCCCGCGCCAAAGAATTGCGGCGGCGATCGAGGATCGAGCGCAAACAACTGGCCGCGCAGCGCGGAAACCAGTTCCGCCGCGAGCAAATCCCCGCTCGCCTCGCCGGCGATGAGCATGAAGGTTTTCGGTTTCACGGGCTTATTTTGACGCAGAGGCAACGTGATGCTAATTATTTGGGGAAACGGCAAAAGCGGTTAGCAGAGAGGATTCATTTCTTTTGAGGTAGTGGAAGTTTTGTGGAGGTCGGAATCCTCCCTTGCGGCGGCGTAAAGTAGTCAGGCAAATTGGAACGAGCAGTTTCCAAGCACGTTTGATGACCAGAGCGTGTGCTTGTGCCTTACCGCAGAAATATGCAAAGAATTCCTTTCGGGTAATCCCGGACTTTTTGCCAACTTTCTTCCACAAAGCCGATGGCGATGTGGAAATGACTTTCCCGACCTCAAATGCACCCCGCAATTCCTTGGCTGGAGACGAAACGTAAACCAAAACTAAATCACCGGAAGAAATTTTTGGGCAGACGCGTCGCAACTCGGCCATCTTGCTGCCTGCGAAAATCATGTCCGCAAACCGAGGACGTATCGAAATCACTAACGCATGATTGTTCATAATTCTCAAAGTTTCATTCCAAGTTGGTAGATTGCCGCGAATTGCTCGCCGGTTATTCTACGTGGATTCTGCGGCTGCGGTATGTCCATCCGCTGCAACTCCGCCAATGTGATTGGCCGAGCAAATCGTTCCGTGCCCGAAAACCTAAACGCCATGAGCGGATGGTCAATGTTTCCATCGACTGTTTCAAGCACATGCTGCCAAGTATAGACACCTAAATGTCGGAATCGTGCGTAGAGTTCTTTAGGAGTCCCAACAATTCGTTCCTCCAAATGCGAGCAGGCCTTGATGCTCATTGAGCCTTTGCCACTCACATACCAGAGAACCCGACCTGGCGCTGTTACATGCGTGTTGTGTGCAGAGCAGTAGTATGCACCTTCAATTCCCAGATGTAATTTCTCGTTCAAATCCATCAGCGTTTGCCCGCCGACAGGAATATCGAAGAAGTGTGCAGCCCAACTCTGCCGGATGCTGACGACGTAACAGGGCACAACAGACGAAGCCAGTTTGACCGGACTGAATAAATGTTCCAGGCGAACTGCGGTCGATTCATCCTCCGCACAGCCAGCCACAAAATTTGCCCCAACAAACCGCTCTTTGAGAGAAAGAGGAATGTCAGCCCTTCGTATTTCTGAAACAAGTTTGTCGCGCGTGACAATGCCTTTGACAGACAGTTTCCACCACGCATCCGAATCAGGCACAAAACCAAGTTCTATAAGAGCGGTGATTGCCTCATTGCTTAGTTCTCGGTCTGTTATCGAGATTACCTTGTGCTCGCCGGCACTTGTTTCTCCGCTCATCTCATGGATCAGATGCCGGAGAAGCGTCCCTGCAAGCGGATGATCTGTGTGACGCAATACCGGAATTTCTAAACGAGACGAATGGTTGGTTGAGTGAACCAAATAGACCGTCGGACTTTTGCTGCCGTCGACTACAACTCTGCTGACCCATTCGCTCGGTTTAACAAGATAGTGACGAACTCGCTGGTCAAAATTGCCACTCCGCTCCTTGGATTTGAGTTTGAAAAGCGAGACAACAACATTCACATCTTCTGCAACGACAAGCCGTTCACGCCAGCCAGAACCTTCCAAGCGGGCAGGTCTGTATTCCGCCTCGCGACGAAGCACGTCGAAGCGGTTAATCAGGTCGGTTGGATGCAAGATGCGCAAACCATACTTTTCAAAGATCGGAACGCTCCGGTCCAGCATCGGCGTATCGCGGGTAACCAAAAAGGGAACTTCAGCGGCGATAGCGTGAGCAACTTGGCGCATGTCTGAAATATCGCGCTCGAAAGTTGCGCCATTGAACAAAGGTGCTAACTCAATTTCAAACGCTCGGATTTCTGCGTCATCAGTTTTCAGTTCGCGAAATCTTTGTGCCGCTATTCGACCGCGTTTCTTTTCATCCTCGTTTGGTGAGCGATGAATCTCGTTGTAGATTTCTTGCGTCACGCAGAGGGCGATGCTGTCTTGAAGCCAGTCGGCTTGTAGAACTCTGCTATCATCGGCGTGTGGTCGGCCATCGCATGTCAAATCGTAAAAAACGTTGGCATCAATCGCCGTCAAGACACGTTCAGTTGTGTCTTCGCGAGAAGCAGCTTGCGAAAAGAGGTCATCATGCTTGTGATCAAACCACCAATAGTCCAAAAGAGCGCCATCCGCGCCGCGTCCCTCCTTTGAGTGGCGCACGGTAAAACCAAACCCCTGCCACATCTCGTCAATTTTATAATCCCGCCGGCAACGCAGACTGATTCCAAGCAGATGGAGAGTTTTTGCCTTCAGACAATCAATAAGCAATCGCGCAACGCCTTTGCCACGAAAACTGTCGTTGGTGGTTAGATGAACAATAGACGCCCGATTTTTTGTGACGCTTTTGGCTACACGATACAAAAGATAACCGGCAACAGCGTTGTCAGGCGCGACCGCTGCGAGAATCATCTTCTGACGAGCATAATCCTCAAATGCGCCTTGTGGAAATGGGCCGAGCCGGGCTTTGCCAGTAGCGTGCAACTTTATGACAGCCTCCAGCAGCGGCGAATTCAAACCGACTTCCTCGATACGGAACTGGTTAGCGGGTGTCGGTTCTGGTTTTGCCCCGGCTGACATTTTTTGGATTATTCTGATTGCTGCACCTGTCGCGTAATTTCAAAGGCCAGGTCCAGCGCGCGTTTGGCGGATTCACCGCTGACGACGGGCGTTTGTTTTTCGCGGACGCAATCCACAAAACTTTGCAGTTCCAGCTTGAGCGGTTCGTCCTTCGCGATCGGCACCGGCTCGCGCACGACTTTTTTCCCGGCAAATTCGCTGACAACCGTCACGCTGCTGTCAGCAAGGGCAAAAAGCTTTCTCAACTTGGAACTCACCCACTCATCGTCGCGGGCGATGCGGTAAATGAATCCTTCCTGCGCGCGGTAATCGAGCGAGATGTAGCTGGGCGTCGCGCCGCCGCTGAAGACGCGAATCTTCCGCATCCGTTCCGGGCTGACGCGGCTGACGGTGAGGTTGGCGACGCAGCCGTTGGCGAA
>PLZL01000382.1 GCA_003152145.1 Limisphaerales bacterium | reverse complement strand
TGTCGGCAAAAAGAAATTGCAGCGTGGGCGATTCAACGTGGCCGTCGCAATAAACCACGTTGGCTTTGCCTTGATGGCGTTGGTAAGCAAACATTGTGACCGCATTGCCAGTGTTACGAGTGAAGGCGAGCCGGCTTTGGAAAATCTCACCTATTGCCATCATATCAGCGGCGGCAACGACCTGTGAATCTTTCACCGGCGTGTGTGTGCTTGGTTGGCCACCCAAGCCGAAATTATCATCCGCGTTTTCATCTGAAACCACGCCGCCCATATTGTAGCCATAGGATATGAGTAACAGATTTTCGTCAATTTCAGTTTTTGACAATTGCGCCGCTGGACAGCGCCACACGCCTGTTCTGAGATAATTTGTCAACGACCGTGACTCGCCCAGCCCTTCAATTGCCAACTGGTCAATCCAGGAACCATTGGTATTTTCCAAAAACAAAGGATAGTTGTGATCGCTCGACAGAATTATCTGTAAACCCAATCCAAGTTGATGCAAGTTCCCAACGCATTGAATCAACTGTGCTTTTCTTTTCGATTGAGAAATTGCCGGAAGCAAAAGCGCAGCGAGAATGGCGATGATGGCGATGACAACCAAAAGTTCAACCAGCGTAAATGCCGGCTGAACTCTTGGTCGGGGAATTCTCATCAAGCCACTTCAATCAACTTCGTCGCTGTCGTTGCAGCTTCGCCAAAATGCGCCTTCACCCTGGCGACGGTGTTCTCGACGGTCAGGCCGTATTTCTTCCGCAGTTCGTCCTGCGTCGAGGCGTGCTCGATGAATTGGTCGGGCCAGCCGATGCGCACGACGGGCGTCGTCACATTTTTTTCACTGAACAATTCCAGCACCGCCGAGCCGTAGCCGCCCATCAGCACGTGGTCTTCCAGCGTCACGACCAAATCCGCCGCCTTGCCGAAAAATTCGGTCGTCCCGGCGTCAATCGGTTTGGTGAAGCGCGGGTTGATGACCGCGACATCAAATCCTTCCGCGACGAGCTGCTCCGCCGCCTTGCGCGCGATGGCGCACATCGGGCCAAGGCCGAACAGCGCGGCCTTCTTTTTGCCGTTGCTCGAAAAATTCTGGATGACCTCGGCCTTGCCGATTTCGAGCAGCTTCGGCTCTTCCTTGATGGGCACACCTTCCGCCGCGCCGCGCGGGTAGCGGATGAACATCGGATGATTTTGGTGCGTCGCGGTGAACATCATGTCCACGAGTTCATCCTCGTCCTTCGGCGCCATCGCGGTGACGTTCGGCAGCGTGCGCAGGTAGGCGATGTCGAACAGGCCGTGGTGNNTCGTGATGGATGCAGTCGTAGGCGCGCTGCAAGAAGCTGGAATAAATCGCCACGACCGGATGCAGCCCCATCGTCGCCATGCCGGCGGCGAAGATGACGGCGTGTTCCTCCGCGATGCCGACGTCGTAATAGCGGTCGGGCATCGCCTTTTCGAGATGTTTCAAACCGGTGCCGGTGGGCATGGCGGCGGTGATGCCGACGAGAGTGTTGTTTTTCTGGCAGAGCCTCACGAGCGCCTGGCCCATCACGTCCTGATACATGGGCGCCGCGTTGGGTTTGGGCGCGGGCGTGTCGCCGGTCTTCGCGTCGTAAGGCCCGAGGCCGTGGAATTTTTCCGGGAATTTCAGCGCCGCTTCAAATCCCTTGCCTTTTTGCGTGAGAACATGAATGACAATCGGATGGTCGCACGTCCTGGCGAATTCGAGCGTGCTGATGAGCAGCGGCAAATCGTGTCCGTCAATCGGTCCGAGATAACGCATCCCCATTTCCTCGAAGAACANNGCCAGTTCGCCCTTGGGCAGGCGGCGCACGAAATTCTCAAAATCCTTTGCCAGCTTGTTGTAACGCGGATTGGTGATGAGCTTGTTGAGATAGGCGGAAATCGCGCCGACGTTTTTGGCGATGCTCCATTCGTTGTCGTTCAGGATGCCGATGAAGCGCTTCGTCGTGTGGCCGATGTTGTTGAGCGCCTCGAACGAAATGCCGTTGGTCAGCGCCGCGTCGCCGAAAATGCAGACCACATTTTCGTCCGTGCCATTTTTGTCGCGCGCCGCCGCCATGCCGAGCGCGGCGGAGAGCGCCGTGCCTGCATGGCCCGCGCCGTAGCAGTCGTGCGGGCTTTCCGTGCGCAGGGCGAAGCCGTTCAAGCCGTCCGTCTGCCGGATGGTGCGGAACCGGTCCTTGCGGTCGGTGAGAATCTTGTGAACATAGACCTGGTGGCTCACGTCCCAGACAAACTTGTCCTTCGGCGTGTTGAAGACGCGGTGCAGCGCGATGGTTAGCTCGACCACGCCGAGGTTCGGGCCGAGATGACCGCCCGCCTTGGCCAGTCCGCCGATCAGTTCCTGCCGGATTTCACCGGCGAGTTCCTGCAATTGCGGCAGCGTGAGTTTCTTCACGTGCGCCGGCCCGTTGACCATGTCGAGATAAGTGCTCATAGTTTTTAAAATATTTTCAACCACGGATGGACACGAATAAACACGGATAAGAAATCATAAGACAACGCGCTCAAATTCCAGCCTGGCGTCTTTGAAATTCAAATTCAAGCCAACCCGCAGCTTTGTGATGCGGAGAAAATTCAACATCTGGCCGCGCTCATGGTCGGTAATGCGATCAATGACCTTCATATCCACAATCACCGAACCAAAAACAATCAGGTCTGGAATAAACTCGCCGACCTCGACACCGCGAAAAGAAACTGAAAACATTCGCTGTTGATCAAACGCAATATTGTTCAGTTTGAACAGAACCGTCAGCGAGTTCTCGTAAATTTTTTCGTTCAGCCCATGACCAACCTCATTCAAAACTTCAAAGGCAAAACCGATGACCTTTTCCGTCTCGGCTTTCAAAAGGAGCTTGGATTCCCCGCCACGACGCAAATCCGGTCTTTCATCTGTGTCCATCCGTGTTTATCCGTGGTTAAATTTCGAATTATTCTTCTGACAAATCAACCGGCTTCAATTTCATTTCGCCCGCCGCGTCTTTTTCGAGTTGCTGAATCTTCAATTCCGCCTCGGCCAGTTTTTCCTGGCAAATTTTCACGAGCTTCGAGCCTTCCTCGTATTTGTTGAGGAGCGTTTCCAGCGGCAAATCATCGGACTCCATCGTCTCGACGACGCCTTCGAGTTTTTTCAAGGCTTCTTCAAACGGCAGGCTGCCTTTGGCCGCGTCGGCCCTGGCTGTTTTTGACATGGGAAAATGTTAATAAAAGCCGCCGGGCTCGTCCAGCTTGGAGCGCGTTTCGATCTGCCAAACGGCAGAATTATTTGGCCTTGACCGTCCAACCCTGCTGCACCGTGAGGCCGCCGGAGTAAGAAGCGCGGCTGCGGTCTTCCTGCGTGGACAAGATGGTCAATTCGCCCACCAACTTTTCATCGGTGAACACCACATTGCCCTTGTCGTCCTTCACATCGTTGGTCTGGTAGAGTTCCAGCTTGTCGCCTTCCTTGAAACCTTCCTTGCTGCCGAGCGACACGATGATGGTGTCCTTGCTCGCCGCGGCCAGAACCTTGCCGGGCGTGTGCTTGAGCGCGTCGTTGGCGGCGGAGGCTTTTGCTGCCAGACCGGACTTTTGTTTCACGCGGCCGGATTCCGGCAGCGTCGTCCCCTGCACGTCGGAAATGATTTGTTGCAGCGTCTTCTCGGTGGCCTTGCCCAGCGCGCTGTCCATAAATTCATGGTTGCCCATACTGATGTTGCCGCCGTTGCCACCGACGTTTGAGCCGACATCAAAGCCGCCGCCCTTTTCCTGCGCCGAGGACGAGCCGGTCTTGACGATCTTGCGCGTCGCCACGTCCACCAGCCGCCAGTCAATCCGCACGTCGGCAACCGTTTGATGCAGTCCCAAGTTGCCAAAACCTCCCGGCGCAAAACCGCCGAGGCCGATGTGGGATTCCTTGTTGCCAAACCGCGTCACCTTGGCCGTGAACATGAAATCCGCCGCCGCAAAACCGCCTTTGTCCACCTTCTGCGCCTGGTCCACCCAGCCGTCCGCGCCCATGTTGATCTCGTTCTTCAAATCGCCAATCTGGTTGATTTCCAGCATCTGGAACTTGTTGATCTTGCCCAGTTCGGTCGTGAGCATCTCGCCCAAGCCCTCGCCCATCGCCGGTTGCCAGTATTGAATCGCCGCCGTGTCACCGCTGAATGGCGCGACGAAACACGTCGGGAGGTCATCCGCGAAAACGCGGCCGGTTGCGATTAAAACGCCGAATACAATTATGGAAAGGCTCTTCTTCATGCCGAATCACTGCCATATCATTCGAAACAGGTCAACGAAAAATTACAGCAAATTTTGGAACTGCTTCCTTGTCTTTTACGCCACGTCCCCTATTAATCGGCGGTCGGTAATGTCGTATCGAAGAAATTTTTCAGGGCGCGTCAAAGGCTGGATTATTTCCGGCTGTCTGGCGGCTTCGCTCAACCTCAACGCGCAA
>PLZL01000140.1 GCA_003152145.1 Limisphaerales bacterium | reverse complement strand
AATTTGAAAATTGTTGGGAGCGGAAACTTTTTGAACTGCCCAACATCGCCGCTGATTTTTTTCTGCAACCGTTGGGATTCCTCAAACAATTTATTTTCGTCCGGCGAAAGGTCGGATTCCCTCCGGCACTGCTCCTGAGAAAGCAGCCGCCGGAATTTGCCGCAGCCGCCGAACACCTTGCGCGCGGCCATCGTCAGTTCGTCCAGAACCTCACTTCCGTGGGCCGCGTTGTGCCGGAAATTTTCCAGTGTCACGACCGTGCCAGCCAGCGCGTCGTCGCGGTGGTGCTCGGCTTCCAGCGTGCTTGCCTGAATTTTGTATTTCGACTGCCCGTGTTGCTCGCCGATTTCGTCCATCACCCGTTTGCGGACGGCGGCATGGGCGCGGGCGATGCGGGCCTTGCGGTTGTCAAAGTCGCACTGGCGTTTGATTTTTCCGGCTTCAAACGCGGCGTTTTCCCGGTCAACGCCGCCGGCCAGTTTCTCCGTCCGTTTGACGGCGGCTTCGTCCGACAACCGGGCGGCGGCGGCGGATTGGGCGAGGAAATCGCCGTTCAACTTCTCCTCGCGCGCGGCACAATCCCGGATGGCGCCTTTCAGCGCGTCCAGCAGCGCGAGCATTTCCTTGACGCCCAGATTACTCACAATCGCTCCTGACCTTCTTCAAAAGTTCATCCAGTTTTTCAATGACCGCAACCGCCCTGTCCACCCCGGTAAAAAGTTCCTGCAAATACTTGCGCTCGAATTCCCGGCTTTTCTCGTCGCGCCAGTAATTCTTGGTCTGCTCCCATTTGAGCGCAAGCTCCTTGGAGGCGCCGACCAACCGGCCTTGGCTGCCGCCTGCGCTCATGGAGTTTTCCCTTCCGGTTTTCCGGGCGCGCCGGCTTCAGTGTAGGCATCCAGCGTCCTCACCACCTGCGCCAGATACGCGATGGCCTTGGGCATTTCCGCGGTTAAAAAATTATGCAACTGTTCCACCTCCTTGATCAGTGGCGCCGAGCGGTTGTCCAGTTCCCGGCCCCATCTTTTCAGTCGCGCAAGTTTTTCCTCGGCGTCACGGACGGCCTGTTGCGCGCGATGGACGGCCATCAGTTGAAGCGACGTTGACTCTTGAAATTGCGAAAGCCGCGCGCTGAACAATTCCTGCTGCGCCTGCTCCAGCTTTCTGTTCCGGATGCGCCGCTCGTTTTCCCAAAACCGGCGCTGGTCGTTTTCCAGCCAGAGCCGTGTGCTCAACCTCTCGCCGGAAACCTCCTCCAGCGCCGGACGCGCCTGGCTCGTGAACACAATCAAAGCGGCGCGGAACAGCTCAATCGCCTCGACCGATGTAATTTGGGCTTGTCCGGCCATGGTCATGCGGAGACGGAGTGATGGATGGATGGAGTGTTGGAAAGTTGAATCTCAAGGCACCCCAATACTCCAATACCCCAACGCTCCAACGTTTTTGCTGCGGTATTCATTGGCATTGTTCTGGGTCTGCCGTCATCGCTGGTGCAGATATTCCTCGATGCGCTGGGCCTTTCGCAACAGATACGGCGTGTGTTCCTTGGACAGCTCGACGAATTTTTTGAGCGCCTTCATCGCCAGCTTGAACTCGTCGGCGAATTTCTCATGTTCCTGGTCCTGCCAGGTGTCGCTCAACGCGCCGAAGCGCGCCTGGAGCAGCACCAGCCGGTTTTCGATGTCGGTGTTGAACCGCTGCAATTCATCCGCGAACCGCCGGACTTTTTCCGGGTCCATGATTGCTTGTGCCATGTGTGACCTTTTGTTGTGTTTGCCAGACTAAACATTATCCATCGTTCGACAAGATGCCATCACAAAACTTTTCTGCGCCGGGTCGTTGGTAAAAAACATCACCGCCGGTCTCCGACAAAACTTGCCCATCCGCCGCCGCGCTGAATACCCTGCGCGGCATGCGGCTGCTTGACCGGTATTTGTTCCGCGAACTGTTCACGCCGATGGCTTATTGCCTCGGCGGCTTCCTGATTTTCTGGATTTCCTACGACCTGTTCACGGAGCTGGAGGAATTGCAGGAACGCAAGCTGCACCTGCTCGATGTCATCGGCTATTCCGTCGCGAAGACGCCGGAATTTCTGGTAACGATCCTGCCGGTGGCGCTGCTGCTGGCGCTGCTTTACACCCTCACCCATCACGCGCGCCACAACGAAATCACCGCCATGCGGGCGGCGGGCGTCAGTTTGTGGCGGATTTGCGCGCCGTATTTTGCCGTCGGCCTGGCCGCAAGCGTCGCGCTGTTTGCTTTGAATGAATCGCTGGTGCCGCGCAGCAACGATTGGGCGGACCAGATTTTGCACCGGTATGTCCGCAATCCGGATGACACCACAACGCACAAAGAGCAGACCAGCTATTTCAACGCGGGCGCGCGCCGCTGGTGGAAATTCGCAGAATATCGCGCCAAAACCACCGAGATGACCGGCCCGAATGTCGGCTGGTTTCTGCCGGACGGTTCGTGGCGGGAAGTGAGGGCGGATCGCGCGGTCCACACCAACGGTGTGTGGATATTTTTCAACGCGACGGAGTATGAACAAACCAGCCAATCTGTGCCGGAGATTCCCATCCTGGTGACCAACGTGCTGGCCATGCCGCAATTCAAGGAAACGCCCAAAGACATCGAGCGCGACATCCGGTTCAGCAAATACGAAAGTCTTAACCCGCGCAAATTGAACATCCCGCTGGCGGAGCTTTGGGGGCATTTGCGGGCGCATCCCGAATATACGCCCGCCCAGGCAAGCGTGTGGCGGACCAAGTTTGACGGGCGTCTGGCCGCGCCGTGGACGTGCCTGGTCGTGGTGCTCATCGCCATCCCGTTTGGCGCGGCGTCGGGGCGGCGCAATTTATTTTTCGGCGTGGCGGGCAGCATTTTCATCTGCTTTGGATTTTTTGTGGTCCAGCAGTTCAGCCTCGCGTTCGGCTCCGGCGGTTATCTGGCCGCGTGGCTGGCGGCTTGGTTGCCCAACCTGATTTTTGGCGGAATGGGATTGTGGTTGACTGCGCGTGTGCGGTGAAATTATGAACGACGACCTTTCAAAACTGGCTTCGCGCCACGAGCGATTGAAGTTGCTCTATCAGGTGGGCAACGTCATCCACTCGACGCTGGAACCGCAGGAGGCGTTGCAGTTGATTGTGAGCGAGGCGGTCCGGCTCATGGGGGCGTCATCCGGCTCGGTCGTCCTCATCAATCCCACGACGGGTCTTTTGGAGATTCACGCGTCGCAAAACCTGCCGTCCGCGGCAACAAAGCTGAAGTTGCGCGTCGGCGAAGGCATCACCGGCTGGGTCGTGCGCACCGGCAAGCCCGCGCGCGTGGGCAACGTGAGGCAAGACCCGCGCTACGTCGCGGCGCGGCGCGGCGTGCAATCGGAACTGGCCGTGCCGCTCGAAGTCGGCGGCGAAATTCGCGGCGTGCTGAACATGGATTCAGACCGGATGGAGGCGTTCAGCGCGGACGATCAGGAATTGCTTCAGGAACTGGCGGTGCAGGCGGCAAAGGTGATTCACAACACGTGGCTTTACGAACAGTTGCGGCTTAAGGCGGGACTGTTCGAGTCGCTGGCCAGCGTGAGCCGCACCATCAATTCGACCTTGAATCTGGACGAGGCGTTGCGCGCCATTACGCGCGAGGCGTGCGTGCTCATGCGCGCGCACATGTGCTCGTTGATGATGCTGGATGAAAGCCGCGAGTGGCTCGATTTGCGCGCCAGCCACGGCGCGGGCGAGGCCTATCTGAAAAAACCGCGGTTGAGCGTCGCAGAAAGCGTGCTCGGCGTCGTGGTGCGCCGCAAAAAGCCGATGCAGGTGGGAAACGTCCAGACATCCAGCCGTTATCAAAACGTCGAACTGGCGCGGCGCGAAGGATTGATTTCCCTGTTGAGCGTGCCGTTGCTTTTCGCCGGCCAGGTCATCGGCACGTTGAATGTTTATACCGGGCGGCTTTACAATTTTTCCAATGAGGAAATCCGCATCCTGGGCGCGCTGGCGGAATTGTCCGCGATAGCGATTGAAAAGGCGCGGCTTTACGAACGCGTCGTGGATGTGGAGGAACAGTTGCGGCAGAATGAAAAACTTTCCGCGCTCGGCCTGCTTGCCGCCGAGGTCGCGCACGAAATCCGCAATCCGCTCACGGTGATGAAGCTGTTGTATCACTCGCTGGATTTGAAATTTCCCGACGGCGACCCGCGCGCGAAGGATGCCCGGATCATTGACTCAAAAATCGAGCACCTGAACAAAATAGTGGAGCAAATTCTCGCCTTCGCGCGCACAACGGAGCCGGAACTTGCGCCGGTGAAATTGAACGAACTGATTGACGAACTCGGATTGCTGGTGCGTCACAAGCTGGCGAACCAGAACATCCGGCTGGTCCGCGAATTACAGCCGGATTTGCCGTCCGTGATGGGCGATGCGCCGCAACTGGAGCAGGCTTTTTTGAATTTGATTCTCAACGCCGCCGAGGCGATGCCGGACGGCGGCACACTGACAATCAGCTCCCGTGCCGTTCATCAACCGCGCGCGAACGAAAGGCCGACGCATGTGGCGGTGGAATTCAAGGACACCGGCAAGGGCATGAGCGAGGAATTGCAGCAGCGTGCGTTCACGGCGGTCTTGAGCACGACGAAAGCCAAGGGCACCGGGCTTGGCCTGGCCATCGTCAGCCGTATCATTGAAACGCACCGTGGCAGCGTTCGCATCAAATCCCAAATCGGACGCGGAACAAGCATTCGCGCTTTGTTGCCCCTAAAGTAATCTGTCACAACATCCAACCGGGGCTTCAATAATTTCATCCCCCGTGATTTTGTGCCTTTGTAGTCAAAATCCGTTGTGCTATTTTCTTGCCTTGACTCGTCGTCGCGTTTATCCGACAGCGTTTTTGAATTTATGAATTACTCGAAACAGGAATGGTGGGAACGGTTTCAAAAATATTACACCGAGTTTTCCACACTCGCTCTGGCCGTGGATTTAAGCCGGATGAACGTGGACGACACGTTCTTTGCCAAGATGGAACCGCGAATGCAGAAGGCGTTCGCTGACATGGCTGCGCTGGAAGCTGGAGCCATTGCCAATCCCGATGAAAACCGCATGGTGGGCCATTATTGGTTGCGGAACCCCTTGCTTGCACCAACGCCGGAAATCCGCCGCGAAATAGAAGAAACCGTTGTCCGAATAAAGGACTTTGCCACAAAAATCCATACCGGCGAAATCCACGGTGCAGGGGGAGCTTTCAAAAACTATCTTTTGATTGGAATCGGCGGATCGGCATTGGGCCCGCAATTTGTCGCACACGCCTTGGGCAATCCCAAAACCGACAGACTGAAACCGTTCTTCTTCGACAACACGGACCCGGATGGCATGGATCGCGTTCTGATGACCATCGGCTCGGACTTGAATCGAACACTCTGCATTGTTATTTCCAAATCTGGCAGCACAAAAGAGACGCGCAATGGAATGTTGGTCGCTGAAGATGCGTTCAGGCATACTGGGCTTGATTTTGGCCAGCACGCCGTAGCCACTACCACGCAGGGAAGCGAACTCGACAAACGTGCGGTTGCCAATGAATGGATCACCCGCTTTCCAATGTGGGATTGGATTGGTGGCCGAACAAGCGTGCTTTCGGCAGTGGGATTGCTTCCGGCGGCGCTGCAAGGAATTGATATAACAAATTTATTATTAGGTGCTTGTGAATGTGATAAGCAAACTCGAATTAAAAACGTTAAAGTGAATCCAGCTTCATTGCTTTCACTGGCATTGTTTGTATCCGGTAACGGTAAAGGAGCTAAAAACATGGTGATTTTGCCTTACAAAGACCGATTAGAGCTGTTTTCAAAGTATCTCCAACAGTTGGTTATGGAATCACTTGGAAAAGAACATGACTTGGATAGAAGAGTCGTTAATCAAGGGATTGTTGTTCTTGGGAACAAGGGGGCAACGGACCAGCACTCTTACGTTCAGCAATTGCGAGACGGGCTGAATAATTTTTTTGTTACCTTCATTGAAGTCCTGAAAGATGGGAGTGGCCAAAGCTTGATGGTTGAGCCTAGGGTGAGCAGTGGAGATTATCTGCATGGATTTTATTTGGGAACCCGGCAGGCTTTGGCCGAAAAAGGCCGGGAATCAGTCACCATCACCGTAAATGAAGTTTCACCATTTGTCGTCGGAATCTTGATTGCCCTTTTCGAGCGGGCTGTAGGGTTTTATGCCTCTCTCATCAACATCAATGCCCATCACCAGCCAGGAGTGGAAGCTGGCAAGGAAGCCGCAGGCAAGGTCATTCAAATTCAATGTCAGATCCAAGAATTTCTTTCCAAACAGTCCGGGAAGGCTTTCACAGTTGAAGAAATTGCCAACGGCATAGACAGAAGCGAAGATAGCGAACACGTCTTTAAAATCTGTGAACACTTGTCTACTAACCAAGAGATTGAAACTTACAAGTCGTTTGACAGTAGAATATTAAATAGCAAGTATGTTATGAATCGATTTTAATGTTCGTTTATCCAAAACATTACGATGTCATTGTAGTTGGAGCCGGTCACGCGGGAATTGAGGCAGCCTTGGCAGCAGCTCGAATGGGCTGTCAAACCTTGCTGCTTACCATGAACGCCGATTCCATCGGCCAGATGTCCTGCAATCCAGCCATCGGGGGACTTGCCAAGGGACATCTGGCGCGTGAGATTGATGCCTTGGGCGGAGAGATGGGTAAAGCCACAGACTTGGCCGGATTGCAATTCCGAATGTTGAATGCAAAAAAGGGACCGGCGGTGTGGGCTCCGCGGGCACAATGCGACAAGAAGGCATATCAATTCAGAATGAAATGGGTTTGCGAGTCGGAACCCAACTTGGATGTCAAACAGGGGCAATCGTCCAAGATTCTGCACAAGGACGGATTGGCCTTCGGGGTGGAAACAACGATGGATGTCCAATACATCGCCAAAGCCGTAATCATCACAACTGGGACATTCCTGCGAGGCTTGATGCATGTCGGCTCAAACCAGCAATCCGGAGGTCGTGCCGGCGATGTCGCCGCGATTGGACTTTCGTTGTCACTTAAGGAAATTGGACTAGAGCTTGGACGATTAAAAACAGGCACTCCACCGCGCCTATTACGCCGGTCAATTGATTTTTCAAAAACCGAAATCCAATCAGGCGACAATCCGATTCCCTATTTTTCGTTCTGGAAGGACGATTTGTTCCACGTGGAACATTCGTGCACCAAGCTGACAAGACATGACCAATTAGACGATGAATACCCACCCGGATCTATTCTCGGTAGGATTAATGGACAACTGCCTTGTTTTATAACATTTACAACAACAGAAACGGCTAAAATAATTCGTAAAAATCTTCATAAATCACCTCTTTATGCTGGAATAATTGAGGGTATTGGCCCCCGCTATTGTCCGTCAATCGAAGATAAAATCGTCAAATTTCCACAAAAAGAGCGTCATCAAATCTTTTTAGAGCCGGAAGGAATCGAAACCGATGAGTTTTATGTGAACGGCTTCTCCACCAGCCTGCCGTTTGATGTCCAAGTAGAACTCATTCGCACAATAATCGGATGTGAGAATGCGGAGATCATGCGTCCTGCCTATGCGGTCGAATATGACTTTGCCTTTCCGACCCAACTTCATCCTTCACTCGAAACAAAAGTTTGTCGGAATCTCTTTCTGGCCGGTCAAATCAATGGCACATCTGGATATGAGGAAGCTGCAGCGCAGGGACTTATGGCAGGAATCAATGCAGGCCGCCGTGTCAAAGGCCTCGATTCCATTATCCTTCGGCGTGACCAAGCATACATTGGCGTTTTGATTGATGATTTGGTTACCAAGGGAACGATCGAACCTTACCGGATGTTCACGTCTCGGGCCGAATACCGCCTCTTGCTCCGCCAAGATAATGCCGACCTGCGTCTTTCTGAAACTGGTTATGAAATCGGCCTTCTGCCAGATCGTAACTACAAACAAGTTCGAGCAAAAGAAGAGTCTATTAACAAAGAGATAAGTCGTTTATACAAAACCTATTACATGTCTAACACTTTGGCCAAGATTCTTTCGCGCCCCGAAAAAGTTTACAAGGATTTGCCAAATCGAAATGATAATTTGTCTGACGAGATTATTCAGCAAGTCGAAATCACCGTCAAATACGCCGGTTACATTGAGCGTCAGGAATTCGAGGTGGAGAAATTCAAGACCTTGGAAGATAAAAGAATTCCTGATGCCTTTGACTTTTCAGCCGTTCCCAGTCTCCGGCTTGAAGCGCGGCAAAAGCTTTGCAAGATTCGGCCGGGCACCATCGGCCAGGCTGCCCGCATATCCGGCGTTTCACCTGCAGACATTAGCATCCTCATGGTTTGCCTGAAGCGTTGGGGCGCGAATGGGGGGGGAAATCCTGCAACAGAAACAAAAACCGATGGCGTCTGTGGAGCAGAACTCGAAGAGTAAGATTTTTTTCTGCCCGCCTTGTCTGATTTGCGGACAATTCGGTTTGAAATTCCGGGAACCGTGCATAAAGGAGTTCTCCCTGATTGTGGAATGCAAGCTGGCCTTGGTCATCGAGCTTGGGCTGCACACGCAGTTCGTCGGCGGGGTCGTGTGGACTTGAAGGCAGAAGACAGCGTGATGGCAAAGGGCGGCTTGCTTGAAATCACCAAAGTCAAACCACTGGTGTTTGTGCCGGACAGGCAGGCTTATTACGGAATCGGCAATTTCGTTGGTCGGGCGTTCTCGGTCGGCAAAGGCATCTGAAGCCAGCTGCTCCTCCTCCTAACCGCCATTCTAACCCGCAGGCCTTTTTGAACCTTTTTTCAATTTTTGCGGAATTTTTGAGGCGTGAGATTATTGAGAAACAACCGGAACTTTGAAAACAAGCATTTCATCGACATTAAGCAGAAAGAAAAAAGTGGTGTGTCTTTTTAACGCCGCTCGAACCTTTTTTCAAGGACAGTAGCCCTTTGCCGTCTCGGTTTTGGGTATGGCCGCAGCGCCAACACCCTCGCTGTCCGCATGGCCGAAATCTACGGCGGCAACCACATCGCCCTCTGCCCCATCTGGCCAAAAAAGGTCGGGGATGCTTACGAGGAAGCCGTCCACAACATTGATTTGCTCGTGTGCGGCGCCGGCACCGAACGCGGCATCCTCTTCACCTGGCTCAAAGACCACGCCGGCATCACCCTGCCCGCCGGGGCCATCGGCGACATCTGTCTCATCCCCATTTCCAAGGACAGCCACGAGGTGCCGCTCGATGAGAATGGCCGGCACAACGTCGCCAAATTCCTGAACCTCCATCCCACCTACACCGATTTGCACGCCCTAGCCGGACGCGACGGCGTCGTGTTTGTGCCGATGGGCTACCGAAATGACGAGCTCCAGCCCGACCCGGCTGCGGGTTCACGCCAGCGTCATTCCAAGCACGGCGTCACCCGCGCCATCCTCAAGCACGCGTTGGCACGCACCTGCGTCCTCGGCACCACCCTCGCCCCGCGACCTCCTCGAAACCGACTGACCCGCCTGCTCCTCACTCAACACGCATCACGCCCCCAACGTTTTGATCGCGGACACAACCAAATCCCAATCCAATCTCGGTGTTAGGTGACACCACGAAAGCCGCAATGCGCCCATCACCGCCGCCATTTGCGTCGGCGCGATGTTGTAACGCGGCGCGAAGAACGGCACCTGCGCCATGACGACACCGACCAGTTTGATAAGCTCGCTGAAATCCTTTGCCGCCGTATATCGCCCGCACATGCCGACACAATATCACACCTCCCGGACAACCGCTGTCCAACCAAAAAATCTTTCCCATCTTGTGCCATTTTTCGAAAGTTCTCGGTAGTGGTATAGTTTCAGGCTGATTGCGCTGCGGCGCTCAGGAATCCTTGGCAGGAGGAAGTCGCTTTTTCATGTCTTCCATCTGCCTATGCCGGTTCTTAACATCTTTGGTGAGTTTTTTGACCATCGCAAATGCGATCAGGCCAAACGTGCAGC
>PLZL01000340.1:5368-5526 GCA_003152145.1 Limisphaerales bacterium | reverse complement strand
TGAACGTGAGACCGACGAAATCCGGTGTGATGGTCGAACGCCGCGACCACGTCTTGATGGGGGTCTTCTGATTCGTGCTCTTCGCCTTCTGGATTTTTTCCAGCAGGTGGCCTTCCACATACGGACCTTTTTTAATCGAACGTCCCATAAATTATTTG
>PLZL01000340.1:0-5317 GCA_003152145.1 Limisphaerales bacterium | reverse complement strand
TGATGCCGCGATGACCGCGATGCTGCGTGCGACCCGCCTTGCCGAGAACCACATTTTCGTGCTCCGTGTTGCCCACCTGGCCAATCGTCGCGTAGCACTCTTCATGCACCTTGCGGATTTCGCCGGAAGGCAGGCGGATTTGTGCATAACCCTCGTCGCGCGACATCAACGTCGCCGCGCCGCCCGCCGAACGCACCACCTGACCGCCGCGACCGGGAGTCAATTCCAAATTGTGAATCGCCGTGCTGACAGGAATCGCCTTGAGCGGAAGCGCATTGCCGATTTCCGGCGGCGCGGTCGGACCACTTGAAATTTTAAGCCCCACCTTGATGCCGACCGGGGCGATGATATAACGCTTCTCACCGTCCGCGTATTGCAGCAATGCCAGACGCGCCGAGCGCATTGGGTCATATTCAATCGCCGCAACCGTCGCCTCCACGCCGTGCTTGTTCCGCTTGAAATCCACGAGGCGGATCTTCTGCTTGTGCCCGCGACCGATGCCGCGCGCCGTGATGCGACCGTAATGATTGCGCCCGCCGGTCTTCTTGCGAATCTCGACCAGCGACTTCTCCGGCGTCGTCTTCGTAATATCGCTAAAATCCGCGATCGTGATATATCGCGTGGACGGCGTTAGCGGTCTAAATGTTTTAACTGGCATAATGACAAAAGTTTTTGCAGCAACTTTGAAGTCGGCAGGCCATCATTCCTGTCCCTGCGGGGAATCAGTTATCGGTCTGCAAACATGCTGTCCTTCCGACCTTGCGGGCGAAGAGGAGCGAATAAACTATCAAACATTCCGTTCCGTGCAAGAGATTTATTGAAGAATTTTGGAACACCCGATTTGAAGCGAAAAGACGGATTCCTGAAATCATTTTGGGATGGACGACGCGGGCAAGTGGCGTTTGAATCTCTGCGTGCTCACTTTCGAATGGGATGCCAGCAAAGCCGGATTAAATCTGGCCAAACATGGCGTTCACTTTGAAGAGGCGGCGACGGTGTTCGGCGATCCGCTTTCCGTGACGATTTTTGATCCGGCACACTCGCGAGCCGAAGACCGTTTTATCATTTTAGGACGTTCGCATCTGGACAAATTGCTGGTTGTGGTGCATACAGAACGAGGCGACAATATCCGCATCATCAGCGCGCGGCGCGCGAGCCGGCGCGAACGAAAACAATATGAAGAAGCCATCAGCTAAATCAGCCGACAAGGACATGCGGGCGGAATACGATTTTTCGCGCGGCGTGCGCGGCAAGTATTTCCGACGCTACCAGCGCGGTGCGAACGTGGTGGTGCTGGAGCCGGACGTGGCCAAAGCCTTCCCCAATGCCGGAGCGGTGAACGATTCCCTCCGCGCGCTCGCGAATATCATTCACCGGCAGGAAAAGGCGCTCGCCGGAAAATCGTAGGAGACGACGCTTGCCGCGTCGCCGTCCCGCAATGCGGGACGCGGACATGTCCGCGCAAGAGATTTTTTGAAGAATTTTGCGTTCCCAAACCGGCCAAAACCAATCATTTGGAACCGGCATGGCAAACGGCTGATTTTTCCCTCCCGAAAGCACGCGCCGGGGCGCGACGCCAATCGAGAAGGCTCGCCGAGTCCCGCCAAGGCGGGATCGCCACGTCGTTGCGCTTCACGCCGCCGCCTTTGACTTGCACGATGATTTGACGCTGCTTGTCTTCAAATCTTCTCCAGCATTGCGAAAGTTTCGCGAATCAATGGCAAAAGTTCGTCTCGGGACAATTTCTGTTCGGGCAATTCGACGAGGTCGCCGTGGTGTGGATCATTGGAAATGTTGCAGAGATTAAACAATGTAGGCTTCAAAGTGATATCGAGAAGGTTTTTGTTGAATAGCGTTTCAAGGAGTTTGGAGAAAGATTTCTTGGCTTTGATGTCCGGTATGAGGGGGCGGTAATACTTGGTCTTTAAGACGATTTCAAACACTTTGCGGATGTTGCCTTGCATCTCGCTGGGTGTCGGTCTGAAATCCTCGTTCAAATACCGTTCCATCTCATCCACCAACCGGGCGAGTTCGCCCTTCCGCCCTTCCTCCACATCCATCGGTTCTAGCCGACTTCCATTTTTCTTGTCCGACTTGATCTGGAGGACTTTGTTCTCCGGCATTTTGTCGAAAAGCATTCCGAGAAAATCCTTCTTGTGAGTAAAGACACAGAGTTGGTTCAGTTTCGGTGACAAATCCATCAACACGCGGGCTGTTGCCTCGCGTCGCATTTCGTCCAGGCTTGAAAGTGGATCGTCAAAGATGAGAATTTGGTTCCCCAAGTCCGGTGACTTCTCGAGCGCCGCCATGAAGAAGGCAAAAGCGAGCGTGCTCTTGTCTCCCTCGCTCAGAGTATTCTTGAAGCAAGGCTCGTCCTCTTGTCGGGCGGTGAGAGGGACTTTTCTTTCGAGGATCAGGAAGGAAAAATCGCTGTAGGCTTCATTCGCCCGCTCGTCCACCTTTCCTGTGAAACCATTGATCGTAAAGTCGGCGCTCAAGGTCACAAGCAACTCGTTGATTCGCTTCTGGTGAGTGTCGAACAATGCCTTGGTGTAACCTTCAAGCTCTCTCTGCTTTGCGTTCTTCTGACTCAGTAGATCGTCCGCATCTTTCTTCGATTTCTGGTAATCAGTCGCCCACTGCTTCCATTCGGGCTTAAATCGCTGCCCAATCTCCCGCTGCTTCGCCAAATCGCGCTGGATCGAGTCCACGTTCGATTTTGGTAGGTTTGCAACAAACTCCTTTGTCTTGGCGATAAGCGCGGTGACTGCGCTGTTGTAGCCGCTAACAATGGTCTTCAAGCTGGCAAGTTCACCAGCTAGGCCGTCGAAAACCAAAAGATCAATGTCCGCGTTGGGATCCTTCTGTTTTTTCTCAAGTTCCACCTGGGCTTTGGCCTTTAACTCAGCCAATTTCGGCCGGCAACTCTCGACGGCGGTTGCGATGTCCGGGAAGACCATTGCACCGATGAAGGGTTCCCACTGTTTCACCGTGACGCTATTGGCGTTGTGGGTGGAAACAAGCGCTGTCAGTTCATTGTCGAGATTCCACCTGGTCAATCCATCAAGTTGTGAGGCAAGCTTTTGTTGATAGGTGCGGAAAGCGTCGTCGAAATACTGCTTGTAAGCTGCCAGCAGATCGGCGGCGCTCTTGAGGTCTTGCCCACAGAACGGGCAATCGGATTGCAGGAGATCAAGCCCGCGCCGGATAAAGTCCTTCGCAGTGGCCTTGTCCTTGAAGTTCCGGGCTATGTGCGCGAGAACCTGTCTCTCAGCCTCCTTGTGGACAGCATTGACTTTCTGTGCGGCAATAGCCTTCAGTTCCGTGAGGTCAAACGCCGGCGCGAGAAGAGGGCGAGGACTTTCGAGCGTCCGAACCTGTGTCTCAGACTGCTTCGATTTGATGTCCTGCTCCAGCTTTTGGATGCGACCAGCGATAGCGGCTTCCTCTGCGGCAGGAACACCGAGAAAAGCGTCAAGTGCATGAGTAAATCCAGCGGATCGGAATTTCGCGATTAAGCCCTCGAACTGTTTGCGCCGGTCCTTTTCCCGGTTCTTCAAGCTGGCAAGCTCTTGAGCGAGTTCGCCGCCTTGCGCGCCGATAATGAGCAAGTAGATGCTCTTCCTGTGTTCGTGCTCAATTTCCTGAGCAAGAATGTTGGCGTGGATGAAGGGTATGTCGAAAATGCGGATCGCCGGACAAGACTTGCTCCATTTCGAGCCGTTGAAGTGAAGGTTGTCACCGTCAACCATGATGACCGCTTCCGGCACGGTCGCGACGTTCAGGGTTCTGCGTGCTCGGATGATCTTCGGGGCATTGTCCCGCAGAGACCGCAAGACGTTGACAAGTGTTGACTTGCCATAGGCATTGGGGGCGAAAAGAAACGTGTTCTTGTGCCAGTCCAAGCCATCGCCCTTGGAGGCGAAGTCGTAGAACTTACCCGTGCTTTTTAGAACTTTTACTTTTTGGATCATCGTAATGCCGGAACATTGTAATCCGCGTTGGAATTGAACGGCGGGTCGAGATAAACGAGGTCAACGCTGGCGTCGGGAAAAAGTTTCTCGTCGCGCAGCCACTGGAGATTGTCGCCGAACAGGAGGCGATTCATAGAGCTTTGGATTCAATCGTCGTCAACCAATAACTCTTTTTGACGAATCCATTGAAAATAGTTTTCAGGAGTTATTTTTGCTATATCAATAGCTCCGCCAACTCCGGTTATGCCACCGGGAGTCCTAACTGTTCCATCAGAAAACCTTTGCACGCTTTCCGTAATTCGGGTCATTAAAACGCAAAAATCAATAGCATCTTGCAAGGTAATTGTTCCCCAATTGATAATGTATTCGAGATAATTTAACTCATCGAGGACTTTAACGCCTTTATTTCCTGAGTCTTTAACAAAAGCGATCTCAAAAATTTCTGGAGCCCAACCTTTAATTATTCTTCCGACAACATCAATTTGTCCTATTCTTAAATGTCCGCCCATTTCGGTATTTCTTGAAAGCTGTTCTGTCGGTTGGTCAGGGACATCCAAGACATATGCTCTTCCAATACCATCAGAGTCATAGCCTGCAACAATGAACGAAATCGTTTCTATGTTGAATATTCTGTTTATTTTCGTTCCATCCTTCGTAAAGGAATAATTTATTGTGAAACGTAGCCTCGGATTGAAAACTAAATCTATACCGCCTTCTTTTTTTATTTCTTCCTCTAAATATTTTTTGACCCTTTCTTCTTCTGGCTCTATAAAGTTGTGCAATAAATAATCATTTAATTTTTGAGCAATTTCTTTAGCAGACAAGGTTTCAGCATCCTTCAAGATATTCTTTCTGAACTCGTCAATAAACCATCCTGTATTTTTGACGATTCCCTTGGAGTCTGCAAAAAATGCTCGGCCTGCAATTACTACAGCGGTTTTCTTATTTAATTGAAATAATTTTACTGCGTTATCAGTTCCGATCCTAGTCATGCCAGCATTGTTGCGATAAGTCTGCCGGCTATCAGCAGTCAAAATTATGCCCGCTGGTGTAAGTGCCGTTATACAAAGACTCATATATTTTCATTTTCAAACTGTTGAGTGAATAAGCTCATTTCAAAACCGTGTCGAGTTTTTTGATAAAAAAGTGGCCTTCGTTTGCGAAGCCCGCTCGCGTGAGTTGAATTTGATTTATTAGCCCGGTGTGGTGGATGTCGGCACCACGCTGCGCTTGATTTCAGATTGGACATTCCTGATTTGAGATTTCGATCAAGCCATTATCATTTCATCGGCTTGTCGGGCGAGAGTCTGAATTCGCGGCGGATGACGGCGTTGGCCGGGTCG
>PLZL01000472.1 GCA_003152145.1 Limisphaerales bacterium | reverse complement strand
CCGCCCGCGTGTATCCCAATCGAACGGACTTGGGTTACGCGGCATCGCGCCCTTTGGTGTTCGGACTTTCCTCTTCCGGCTCGCGCCGAAAGCGATTCTCCGCCCTTCCAAAACCGGAATGAATATACAGATTAAAACCCTTCTGCACAAATGAATCTTGCCACAGGCGGAAGACGGGCGTAATGCTTACGACGCTTCAGAAGTAGCAAATGGCATGAACGGGAAAAGGCATTTGTGGCTGCGACTTGGGATTGTCTCAATCCTGCCTGGAATACTGCTGGCCATGTTTTACCCGGCTCTTCGCGGTTCTTCTGAAATGAGCGACTACGAATGGCTGGCAGTCTTGTTCCGATTTTTGATTTTTGCACCCGTTTGTTTTCTTGCTCTTGGAATGTTCGCCCTGTTTTCCAAATGGTTCCTCCGCTTTTGTCGGTGGCCGTTCACCTGGCGCAATCTGAAGCTCGGCATGATCGTGCTTGCAGCCCTTGCGCTTCTGACCGTGCTTTTTTATGGCGAAGAAGACTGGCGCGGCAAACGCGCCTGCGAAAAGTGCAAACGAGATTTGCAAGCCAAGGGCGAAGTGCTCGACTGGAGCAAGTTCATTCCAGCACCGGTGCCGGATGCCCAGAATTTCGCGCTGACATCGATTGTCGCCAGTTGTTACGGTCGGATTTTAGACAGGAATGGACGCCGCCTTGAATCAAAAAATACAAATGTCGTGAACCGCTTGGAAATGAATTTTTATTCGAGCCAGAGAGCGGTGCCGGCTGATATTACAAACAACTGGCAAAAAGGAACGGCCATCAATCTGAACGCGTGGCAGGAATACTTTCGCGCTCCGGTTGATACCAATTTCTTGAATTGGCCGCCTGCTGCAACAAACGAATTTACCGTTACCCCAGAACCACAATCGCCTGCTGCTGATGTGCTACTGGCTTTGAGCAAATATGATTCGGCGATTGAGGAATTGCGCCAGGCGAGTCGTCTTCCTTATTCCCGATTTCCGTTAAATTACGACGCGCCGCTGCCGGGAGAAATCCTGCTTCCTCATTTGCAATCGTTGAGATTCTGCGCCGGCGTCTTGCGATTGCGCGCGGTTGCCGAGTTGCAAAATGGCCAAAATGAAAAGGCGTTTGACGATGTGAAGCTCGCGCTCTTTCTGGCAAATTCCATTCACGGTGAACCGTGCGATTTTTCGCAGCTCGCGCGTGCCGCCATTGTCGGTTATGCCATTCAACCAATTTGGGAAGGTTTGGCGGGGCACAAGTGGACGGAAGCGCAACTTGAGGAAATCGAGCGCGAATTGGCCGGGCTGGATTTCCTGTCTGATTACGATTTTGTTGTGCGCAGCGAACGGGCAAAGGATCTTCAATTGATTGACCATGAACGACGCACACACAATGCTGAAGTGAGCCCTAATTTGTGGGGCGACGAGAGCCACGATTTCAGAACACGCATGATGTCGCTGTATTACTATTCATTTCCAAGCGGATGGTTCTATCAGAATGACATTACGCTTGCCCTGGCGTTCCAGCAATCAGTTCGGACGGGCTCCGAAGTGGAAAAACAAATTCTTCCACCTCAAATTGCACAGCGCATCGGCAATGTCCTGGGCGAGGCGTATTTTCATCGTCGTTCGCCCTATTANNATGGCGCGCACAGCTTGCGCGCTGGAGCGTTACCGTCTCGCAAATAGCGTTTGCCCCGAAACGCTCGACGCGCTTGCGCCGCGGTTCATTGAAAAGCTCCCGCACGATATCATCAACGGCCAACCGCTGCACTATCACCAGATAGACGACGGAAAGTTTTTACTCTACTCAGTCGGTTGGAATGAAACGGACGATGGTGGAGTTGTCGTTTTAAGCACAGGCGGCAGAGTGGTGGAAATAGCAAACGGAGATTGGGTTTGGCAGTATCCGGCAAAATAAACTCTTATTCCGACGCCGCCAAGGCCATGTCGCGGGTGTAATAAAGAATCCGGCCGCAGTTGATGCAGGAGACGAGTTCCTTGTGCCCCTGGCAGGTGACGAGAACCTGCGCGGGCAATTTCATGTGGCAACCGCCGCAGACGCCATTGTGCACGCCCACAATGACATTGTCGCCTTTGCTCTTCAACAGCCGCTCGTAGCGCGCCCGCGCCGTTTCATCCACCGCCGCCACGATTTCCGCGCGTCCGCTTTGCAACTCCGCCAGTTCCTTCTTCAAATTTTCCTCGCGCTGGTTCAGTTGCGTGACCTGCTCGTCCACCTGCTTCTTCGCGGCGGCGGCTTCCTGCGTGGCGCGGGCAACCTCCCTTTGCGCGGCCTCGGCCTGCTCCATCAACTCGATTTCCCGGTCCTCGATTTTGGTGATGTCGGCCTTGCACGCGTCAATTTCATGCGTGAGGGCGCGGTATTCCTCGTTCTTGCGCGTCTGCAACTGCTGGTTGGCGTATTTTTCGATCTGGTTTTTTTTCGTCTCGACATCAAGTTCGAGCCGTTTGCGATCGGTTTCGGTGTGTTTGCCGTGGCTTTTGGCGGCTTCGAGCTGCGCTTGCGTGGCGGCGGCCCGGGCGCGGAAGGTTTCGCGTTCGGGCGTGATGTGGGCGAGTTCCTGCTGGACGCGGAGGATTTTCCGGTCGCGGTCCTGCAAAATCAAAAGTTTCTCAATCGTCTCCTGCATTGAGCCGTGAAGTTTAGCCGCCGTTTCAACTCAAGTCAATGCGCGGCTGGACAATCCGGCCTTCGTCCACTTGTAGCGAATCGTTTCGCAAACGCGGTGAAACGCAACTTCAGGATCGGGCGTGAGCAAAGTCAATTCATGCGCGATGGCCGTGCTGGCAATGATGCGGTCGGCAGGGTCGCCGTGAAAATTTCGCGGCAGAGAATTTTCAATCGCGGCGACACGCACGGATATCGGCATAATATACAGGTTTTCCGCCAGCGCGTTTTCCAGCCAGTCGGAAAAGTTCATGCCGAAATCCACCCTGCCTTTGCGAGCCAGCGTGGACGCCTCCAAAAGGCTGATGTCGGAAAGAAAAAATGAATTCGATTCATTCCGCAAAATCGCCAGGGCTTTTGCCGGAAGCGTCTCCGGTTCTTTCACTCCGTTGATCCACGTTGCAGTGTCGAGCAAGACGTTCATTGCGCGGAACGCCATTCATTTTCGGCCAGGACGGATTCGAGCAACTTTGCCGTCAACGGTTTTCCCCCTCGCGCCGCACCGAGAAACGTGCCCGGCTTTTCCGGCGGCAGCGCCCGGAAATAAGGCCGCCCGCGATGCGTGACCAAAACCGGCTGGCCGTCGTGCGCCATGCGCTGGTAACGGCTGTAATGTTTGAACGCGCGCAATGTGACTGTCTTCATGTAACTCATTATGAGTAACAACGATGAATTGTCAAATCTTTTTTCCAAAAACGGGAAATTCGAGGATGAGGACCAAGAACGGGGGAGGAATTGCTGCGGTCGATTTTGAAACTTGATACTTGAAACCTGAAGCCTGAAACTCCGCCCATGCGTTTCATCGGCAATGTCATCGAAAAATTGCAGCGGCATCCGAAACGGGTTGTTTTTCCCGAAGGCGAGGAGCCGCGCATTCTACAGGCCGCGCGGCAGTTTTGCGCGCTGCGGCTGGGCGCGCCCATCCTGCTCGGAGAAGTGGCCAGGGTGAAGGCCGTCGCGCAGGGCCTGAACGTTTCGCTCGACGGCATCCGCGTCATCGATCCCGCGCAGAGCGAGGACCTGGAAAATTTCGCCAAGCGCTTTCATTCGTTGCGCCGCGAAAAGGGGCTGCGCCCCACCGAGGCGCGCGAGGCGATGCTGCAGCCGAATTATTACGGCACGATGATGCTGGCAATGCACCAGGCCGACGGCGTGATTTCCGGCGCCTCGCACATCACCAGCAGCCTGCTGCGGCCCCTGTTTCAAATCATCAAAACGGTGCCGGACATCACCGCGGCGTCGAGCTGCATGGTCATGGAGGTCGAGGACACGCGCATCGGCGAAAACGGCGTGCTGTTCATGGCGGATTGCGGTGTCATTCCTGATCCGACCGCGGATCAACTGGCTGACATCGCCGTGAGCACCGCCTGGCTTGCGCGGCACATGCTTGGCGTGCGGCCTCGCGTGGCGATGCTTTCATTTTCAACCAAAGGCAGCTCCACCCATGCGTCTGTTGGCAAAGTGCAGGCTGCAACCGCCCTGGCCAGACGCAAGGCCGAGCAGTTGCGTTTGGAAGCGGATTTCGATGGTGAAATGCAGGTGGACGCCGCGCTCGCCCCTGAAATCGCCGAACGAAAATTACAGGAGAGCAAGGTTGCCGGACGCGCGAACGTGCTGATTTTCCCCGATCTCAATTCCGGCAACATTGCCAGCAAGCTGGTGCGGCTCATCGGCCATGGGAACGCCTACGGCCAGATTTTGCTGGGGTTGAACCGGCCTGCTGCGGACGTTTCACGCGGCTCGAACGCGCACGACATTCTCGGTGTCGCTGCAATCGTTGGCGTGATGGCTGTTAATTACCAAAAGCTCTATCCGGGCGCGGACGCGAAACTGCCCGGCGAGTAAATGAATACGACCACGCCGCGCGTTTTCATCGCCGCCACGCGCCAGAACGACGGCAAGACCACCGCGTCACTCGGCCTCATCGCGGCCCTGCAAAAGCATTTCCCGCGCGTCGGCTACATCAAACCCGTCGGCCAGCGTTTCGTCGAAATTGAGGAACAGAAGATTGACGAGGACACCGTGCTCATGGACGCGGTGTATCGCATGAACTGTCCGCTCGTGGACATGAGCCCGATCGCCGTCGAGCCGGCCTTCACGCGGAAATATCTCCAGGCCGCCAACAACGAGGCGCTCGTCAAACGCATCCAGAACGCCTTCGACCGCGTCGCGTGGGAAAAGGATTTTGTGCTGTGCGAAGGCAGCGGGCACGCGGGCGTCGGCTCGGTGTTCGATTTGTCGAACGCGCAGGTCGCGAAAATCCTCGGCGCGAAAGTCATCATCGTCACCCAGGGCGGCATCGGCAAACCGATTGACGAGGTCTGCCTCAACCGGGCGCTGTTTGAAAAGGAAGGTGTCGAGGTCATCGGCGTCATCATCAACAAGGTGCTCGAGGAAAAAATCCCCGAAATTACCCAGTTTGTCCGGCGCGGGCTCCGGCGCAAAGACCTGGATTTGCTCGGCGTCCTTCCTCATGAACAAATCCTTTGCAACCCGACGGTGGACCTGATCCGCGAGGAACTGCGCGCCGAACTGCTCAACCAGCCGCCGACGCTGCACACACCGGTGGACGACGTGATTATCGGCGCGATGGGCGCGCATAACGCGATGCAATTTTTCCGGCGCGGCGTGCTGCTGATCACACCGGGCGATCGCGAAGACATCCTGCTGGCCGCCGGCGCCACCACGAGTCCGCAAAGCGACAATCAAATGGCCGGCATCGTGCTGACCGGCGGCATTCGCCCCAGCGACAATGTGTTGAAAGCCCTGCAAACCATGCCGGTTCCCGTGCTGCTCGCCAAAGAGGATAGCTATCAGGTGGCGTCCAAAGTCCACAACCTCACCGTTAAAACGCGGCCGGATGACGCAGAAAAAATTTCACTCATCCGCGACCTTGTTGCCCGTCACGTCAACGTCAAAAAGATTGTCGAGGCAATTTGAAAATCTTTTTAGGCTGGAGCGTTCCCAAAAATTCTGCAGTCCCCTAGCGAATGAGAAAGCAGGGCAGGGCGTCTCACCTGCCCTATTCTTGGAACTGCGGCCATTCAGGGGGAAGACATGGATGTTCGCTCCCATTTGGCCACCGATTGAATTGAACTGCTCGGGCGGTGTCTTTTCCAGAACCCAATTCCCCGGCAAGTCACCAGACGCCACAGCCAACTTGGATTCAACGTTCACAACCGGGTTCGAGTCCCGCCGCGCCATTTTCAGTCGGCGACCCGGATAAAGATTATTTTCCCCGCGTTTAATCCTCTGCTTTCCCTACCGCCCGACGCGGTAGAAACGATTGGAAGGCGATCCCATCGAAAGGCTGAAGGTCCAAAAGTTGCCGTCGCCCGTGTAGTTGGTTATGACGACCCAGTTTGCCGGCTGCAAGCTGTCGGTTCGGTAAAGGGTGTAGTTCGTGCCGTTGGCGGTCCACACGCCAAAAATCATCTTCCCGGCGGAAACCCCCGGATTGAGTAACATTGGCTGGACCCAAACCGGCCCCGTCACATTGAGGTTGGCAGCGGTGCTGGCATAAGCGAGCGCCATGCCGCCCGGCAACGCCAGCGAGCTGAAACTGCCGCTGCGGCTGCCGTAGGATAGCATCTGGAAGCTGTCGCTGCTGGCGGGTGGAAAGCCGTCGAAGACATGGACCAACAACAGTCCGTTGAGGTTGGCCTTGCCAGTGACGTTCAACTGGTCGAAATGATCCGTGCTGCGGCCGCCGATGCCCATGTCCAAGGCGGCGCCGCTGCTTTGGGTGTAATTGCCGCCTACCGAAAGGGCGGAGAATGTGCCCGTCACGCCAGAATTGATTCCCGAAGGGTTGAACGTGATCTGCCCCAGGTTCGTGATCGAACCAGACATTGTTCCCGAGTTGATCATCACCAAGGCCCCATTGGTTCCCACGGTCAATATGCCGTCCATGGTGCCATTGATCCATTTAAGCGTCCCGCTCAAAATGCAGTTGGTAAAATTCGCATCGGAATCCATCTGGAACGCGGCGCTGCCGCTCAAAGGGCCGGTGATGCCGCACGGTGGCCAGCCGTTAAGGTCAAGCACGCCAGTGCCGGTGAAAATGTTGGTCGGACCGAAGTAAAAATCGCCGGCGTCAAGAGAAACAACAGCGCCTGCGCCAATATTGATGGCGCTGGTGCTGGTCACGCCGTTGAGCGAGAGCGTGCCGCTCTGCACTTTTATGATTCCCGTGTTGGTGAAACTGAATCCGAGGTCAATCATGGATTCACCCGTGCCGCCGGATTTGAGCAGGGTTCCGGCATTCTCGAAGGGAATATTACCCCCGTCGTAGTAAAAGCGCAAATCTGCCTGAAGGTCAATAACGCCGCTCGGCTGATTTTTTATCCGCGCCGGGGCGGCAAATGTCCATGAATTCAACGGGCTGCCGGCGGGATACACGATTTTTCCATAGTTGGTGATCACGCCGTAGACGGTGCAACCGCTGCCAATTTTATAGACGGCATTTGAATCAATGGTCAGCGGGCCGGATTGATTGCCGTTTCCGTAATTCCAAACCATGGTGCCCGAAACCAGCTCCGTGTTAAAGTTCATATCGTAAATGATGCTATAGGTCATCGTCGCGCCTGAGAGCTTTCCGAAAACGCTGCATTCGCCCATCTCGCAAACGCCGGTGCCGGTGAACAACGTATTTGTGCCGAACCAATAGGTTCCTCCGCTCATCGCGAAAATGGCGCCGCCAGCCACGTTGATCGTGCCATTGTTTGTGCCGCTGCCGTAAAGGTTCAAGGTGCCGCTTTCGACGTCAATCGTCCCCGTGTTGTTCAGCGCCACGGCCGGCGTCGGCGAAACATCCGTCTCGGCCGTGCCGGCGGATTTGCGGAAGGTGCCGGCGTTGTTGATTACCGAATTATTGCCGTCGCAGACCACCGTCTGATCGCACTGCACATTCACCAGCGCGCCGGATTCGTTTTCGAGTCGGGAGCCGTTTTGGAAGCCCCAACCGCCTTGCTGCCAGTTTATGCGTCCGTAGTTGGTGATGACTCCGCTCAAAATGTGGTCGCTGCTGCTATTGATGAGATTGAGCACCGCATTTTGGCCGAGCGCAACGGAGCCAGTTATCCAACCATCCTTCCATATCATGGTAATAGTGCCGGATGTTCCGCCAACAGTCAGGCTGGCAAAGGTGATATCACTGGCCACGTTGACGGAAAAAGTGGCGTCGTTGGTGATATACGCCTTATCACCCGCCCCCGGCACGGTGTGCGTGCTCCAATTGTTTAGGTTGTCCCAACTTCCGCCCGCACTGTTAACCCAAATGCAGGTGGCGGCGAAGCTGGTTTGGGCAAGGAAAAGGCCGAGCAAAAGAACGCTGGATTTCGTGAGGCCGCTGAACGACAGAATCGTTTTCATAGGTGGTTTCTCGTTGTTTTGTTTTTATCCTGTTGTTTTGGTTTTTTAGTTTGCTGGCGTGGTTGATGGCGTCGGCGCCGGCGCGGGCGTGTGGTTGCCGCCGTGGTCGGGCGGGAAAATGCCGAGTTGAAATTCGCCGCGCACGCCGGCGTTGGCCGGATCATACGCCGGCCATTGCAGGTCGGCGGCGTTTTGAATGGTCAAAAGGTGATCGTAAAGATGCCGGGCATCGGCGTTCTTCTGCGTGGTGGTGTCCTTCGCGCCGTAGCGGCCAAAACATGCAGGGCCGCGCTCCGACAACTGTTGCCAGCTGTTTCTTAGATGCGGGCGGCGAAGGAAAACTTCGGCAGAGTGAAAAAGAAATCCGCAGTGAGGTTCGACGCATCGAGATAACAGTTTGCTGTGCGAGGGGCAGGAATGAAACCCGCTTTCCCCAAATTCAAACGAATCTGAATTTCGTTTGTGAGCCATACCAGCCTAACCCAGCCATGGCGCATAATAAGAAAATCAACAATGCCAAGCAAGTGAAAAAATTCACAAGCTTGCACAAGCCATTGAGCGGGAGATTCAACGTGGTTCCTATTGCTCCATGGCTTCCCATCGGCCAGAGACCGGGACGGCGCGCGAGGGGGATTGCCCGGACCATTTTAACTTTTTCATTTTGGCTTTTTAGTTGCAGCATGGGGCGTGTTGAAAACAAATCCTTTTCTGAAAAGCCTCCCGGTGTATCAGCCGGGCCGGCCGATTGAAGAAGTCGCGCGCGAACTCGGCCTGCCCGCCGACAGCATCATCAAGGTCGCGTCGAATGAAAATCCGTTCGGCCCGTCGCCGCTCGCCATCGCCGCAATGCAAAAGGCACTGACCGGCGTAAATCTTTATCCTGACGGCAACGCGTTTTATCTCAAACAAAAACTCGCCGCGAAACTTGGTGTTGAACCGGCCAATCTGGTTCTCGGCAACGGCTCGAATGAAATCATCGAGTTTGTCGCGCACGCGCTGCTCGCGCCCGGGACGGACGTCGTCGTCTCGCAATTCTGTTTCGCCGTTTATCCCATCGTCACCAAATTGTTCGGGGCGAACCTCATCATCGTTCCGGCGAAAAGTTACGGACACGATTTGCCGGCGATGCTCCGCGCCATCACGCCGCGCACACGGATTGTTTTCGTGGCGAACCCAAATAATCCAACCGGCACGCTCGCGCCGCGCGAGGAAGTTATCCAATTCGTCAACGACGTGCCTGACGACGTTTTGCTCATGATGGACGAAGCTTACATCGAATTTCTGAACGACCCGTTGGACTTGGTCTCGCTCGTGCGTTTGGGAGCTCGGAAAAATTTGATTTTGATGCGGACGTTCTCAAAAATTTACGGACTCGCCGGCTTGCGTATTGGCTACGGCATCGCCAATCCTGAATTTGCCGCCGCGTTGGAAAAAATCCGGCAGCCGTTCAATATCAACCTGCTCGCCCAAACCGCCGCGCTCGCCGCGCTGGACGACGCCGAGCACGTCCGCAAGACGCGGCAGAATAATTTCGCCGGGCTGGAACTCTTCGAGCGCGCGTTCCGCGATTTGAAGCTTGAATACATTCCGTCCCATGCCAATTTCATTTTGGTTCGCGTCGGCGATGGCCAGAAAGTTTTTGAAGCAATGCAACGGCAGGGCGTAATTGTGCGTCCGATGGGCGGCTATCAATTGCCGGAGTGGATCCGCATTTCCATCGGCACGCCGCAGGAAAACCAACGGTGCTTCGAAACGTTAAAAACTGCGCTTGGCCGAAGCTAATAGCCCGCTTTGATTCGATAGAACCGTTGCGGGTCGCTTGCCGGACCGACCTTGGCCCAGACACCATGAGCGGGCGCACGGCGTGGATGCGGTAGAAGCACACGGGCGCATTGGTTTTGGTAGAGCTGCGCGCGGTCGTGGCCCCGTCTGGCGAAATCAATCCGAAGAGACTTTCGGGCCCGGTTGGCCGACGAAATTCATGAATTTCTGGATGTGATATTGCCACGTCAGCACACTCGTCCACGACAATGAAACTTCCCCGGCGCAACGCAGATTTGTCGCCACCGGGGAAGATTGAGCGTTTCAAGGCATCAAAGGCCTGAAGGCCCGGATGCGGTAGAACTGTTGAGCAGCGGTTTGGTTAAAGCCGACGCTGGTTACCCCCGGTGTCGTTGCTGTGTAAAACTCCAGCCACGAGTCAGACTGGTTCAACGAAGTCCGCTGCTGGATCCCGTAGAATCGTGTCGGCTTGCCGGGCCACCCCACTGTGGTGTAAGTGGATGGCGGGCTGCCCCGGGTGATGGAGGTGATCCGCAGATAATCGCTCGCGTCATTCGGGTTCGTGCCGGCAAGGTATTCCTGCTGGTTGGACATGCCGTCGCCGTCCGGGTCGGCGTTGGCATTCACGTTGGTTGTGCCGAAGTTGGCCAGCAACCAGGGAATCGGCAGGCTGTTGGGCGCGAGCGGGCCTGGTTGAATCGTGTCTGTCTGCACGAACGCACTCGCGTTGCTCAAACTGATCCAGCCGCAGTTCGCGCTGTAGGCGTAGCCGCTGAATTTGCCAGTGGCCAGGTCCGCCATGGGCGCGCCGTTGGTTTCGAAGTTGATCCAGCCGATGTTCGCGCCGTAAGCGTAACCCCGCAGATTGCCGAGGCCATCCTGGTTGACGCCCCAATCGCTGCCGCTGGTGTTGCTGTAATAAATGCCGCCGGGCGGCGAACCGTTGCCGAGGCTGATCCAGCCGACATTTGCGGCATAGATGTAGCCGGAGCACGCGTATTCGCCGATGACGACGCCATTGTTGGTGTCGCCACGCCAATCCAGCCATCCGATGTTCGCGCCGTAGGCGAAATGATTGGTGGCGTCAATGGTCGTGGTTGCGCCACAACATGAAGCCGCCGCGGCCAACAGCAGGATTTGAATCCGAAACGTTTTCATAACGTTCTAATAGGAGAAATTCCCCCACGGGTCGTTGTTGAGGAAACCAGACGCCGGCGGAGAATAAATTGTGGCGTTCTTGGTGCCGTTTGGCATCGGAGTGAGATTCAGCGAGTAGTTCGCCCCATTCAAACGGGCGCTGTTGCGAATCACTAGGTCGGCGGTGGATCCGCTACAGTCAATGCCGGCAACTTTGTTGGTCGTCACCGAGTTGCCGTCAATGCGGTTGCCGTCGCCTGCGGCGGCGGTCTGGATGCCAGCCTGGCCGTTGGCATCGCAGGTGTTGTCCACCACTTGGGAATGCAAACTGACGAAGATGCCATTGAAATGGTTGGCGCTGGCCGTGCAGTCCTTGACCGTGCTGCCGGACTGCACGACGATGCCGTGATTCAGGTTCGTCCGGACGATGCAGCCGAGGACGGAACCACCGCTGATGGTTTCAATCCCGTCATAGGTGTTGCCCAAGGCGATGCACCCGTTGACCGCGCTGCCGTTACCAACGAAGATGCCATCACCCGGACCGTTGCCCGAAGCGGTGTTCAACGAGGCACTGCAATTATTGACCCGCGAGTCATCGCCTGTCTTGATGCCATAGTTGACGTTATTATTGGCGACGCAATCCGTGACCAATCCGCCGTTGCCGGTGCTGATGCCGGGCCCGGCATTGTTCTGGGCCACGCAAGATTCGACCAGACAATGATTGCCCACATAGATGACAGGTGTGCCAACGCTGTAGGAACAATTCGCCTGCGCCAGACAGTCATTGACGATGCAGCCGTCGCCGAGGTGCAATGCGCTATTGCCATTGTCATTCACGCGCAGGTTTTCGAATTTGCTGTTCCGGGTCGTGGAAGCCGACACGACCTCGCCGGACCATAATGTGATCGCGCCGTTCACCACGTTCAGGTCCACCAGGGGAGCGGGCGCGATAATGGCGCTGGCGGCTGGCCCGGCCTGGCCGGCGCCAATGATGGCAAAGCCGCGCAGGTCAATCGTGACGTGATCGGCCGCGACGGTGATGCCGTTAATCCCTGGCGGGCATGTTAAGTTTGTGGTGAGGTAATACGATCCGGGACTGGTGATGCCGTAAGGCAGTGTTGCGATCGGCGTGCGAGGCTCAACTTGGGTGAGCGTTTTCATCGTCGGCGCGGGCGCGCCGGGCGGCGTTAAAGCGCCTTGGCCAAGAACACCAGGCGCAAGCGCAGTGATAAACAAACAGGTGCTCGTAAGGACGCACCCGTGAATGAGTTGTTTTTTCATGTTTTTTCCTTCGGTTTTGATTTTTATTTTTTTGATTTAGACTTGGAAATTTGCCCCTGTTTTTATGAGCGTCGGCGTTTTCACAACGCCTCAATACGAGAAGTTGGACCACGGAGTTTGGTTACTCCAAATATGTCTGCGGTCATCATCATGAGGAGGGCTGCAATAAAAACCGCCGGGTTCCAGTCCGCACCGGGCAGTTGACTCCTGCTTTTGGTTGAATTCTGCATCATACTATTCCTTCCAATTTCGTGGTTGTTTGTCGACTGAATGGGATTGAAACTTGAGAGCATTATTTTCAGGATGAAAACCCGGCCGTTTTTCGGCCTCGAAGTGTCGTTTTCCTCCCTTCGGATGAGTGCCGCTCGAAAGCTCGGCACCAAATCCGTAGAAACTCCTTATGGTCAGAACAGACCCACCGCCCAATGATTGACACCACGGCATACAATCACGGTGCCACGCTCTTTTTTGCCGGCCTTCCGGCTCAAGCATACAGGCTGGCCGCAGAACACACATTTAACCACCTAATTTTCGCTGTGTCAAGCATAAATTTTGGGTT
>PLZL01000346.1 GCA_003152145.1 Limisphaerales bacterium | reverse complement strand
CCGGTCAGGCAGCCGCCGCGCAGACAGCAGGTGGGCATCCCGAAGTAACGACCGTATTCCTGCACCATGACGTCAGCTGCGACTTTTGAAGCGCCAAAAAGGGAATGTTTCGACTGGTCAATGTTGAAGTTTTCCGCAATGCCCTGCGCGTAGGCCGGATCGTCGTAATCCCAGCGCGACTCCAGTTCCTTGAGTGCGATGCGATTGGGCGCGTCGCCATAGACCTTGTTCGTGCTCATGTGGATGAACGGCGATTCCGGGCAGGATTGCCGCGCCGCTTCCAACAGATTGAGCGTGCCGACCGCATTGACATCGAAGTCGTCGAACGGGCGGCTGGCCGCGAGATCGTGGCTTGGCTGCGCGGCGGTGTGGACGATGGCGGAAGGTTTCAATTCCTTCAGCAGCGCGAGCACGGCGGCGCGATGGCGGATGTCCAGTTCGTGGTGGCGGAAGTTTTTGTGCGCCGCCAGCAGCCGGCGCTGGTTCCAGCGGGTGTCGCCACCGGCACCGAAGAAGTCGGCTCGCATGTTGTTGTCCACGCCGCGCACCTCCCAGCCAAGCCGGCAGAAGTAATCCACCACTTCGGAACCAATGAGGCCGGACGAGCCGGTAACAAGCAGTTGATTCATAATAAAAGCAGAAATTGAGAAAACAGAAAGCCGAAATCGGAAATCACATCAAAAAATCTGAAATGGGTTGGGAAAGTTGAAATTGATCATGGCCGCCGGCGTCATTTATTTCCGCTTTTTCCCTGCAAATCCTGGATCAGGATCCGCCCAATCGCTTGCGTAACCAAGCTGGATCCCGACGGCAGTCCAGAACGGCATGAATGAAAACAGTTTTGTCATTCACCGTGTAAAAAACCGCAAAGGGAAACCGTTTGGAAAGCAGCCTGTGATAATTTTTGTATGGCTTCAGGTGGATGCCGCCATAAAGACGGAGCGATTCGATGTCCGCATACAGGTTCGCCAGAAAATAGTCCCCAATTCCGGTCTGTTGTGTTTCTTAAAAATGAAATCCCTCGATCAAATCAGCTTCCGCCTGATCGAGTATTTTGATGTTCATGACGTCTGCCCGGTAATCCTGCGTTTGGCGGTTTCCCAGTCGGTGAACCGTGCTTTGCCGTCACGAATCAGCCGCTCGCGTTCATCCAGAAGATCCTTGTGCCACTGAAGCATGGGCAGGCCGGCTTCGCGCCGGCATAAATCGTCCCACAAAGCCTCCATCGCGAGCAGCTTTTCTTGCAGCGTCATCTGGTCAACGGATATCACAGCCATGTCTCGAATTTACCCCAAGGACATGAACCGGCAAGTTGCTTTTTTGGCAAACTGCCTGTCTTTGTTTCGTTACACTTTCTCATTTCTATTTTCTACTTTGGTTTTTCGCTTTCTGTTTTCCCAATTTCCACTTTCTGTTTTTGGTTTCGAGTTTTCACATTTCAGCTTTCCGGCTTCCGACTTCTGACCTCGGATCCCAAATTTCAATCTTCCGCTTTTGATCGACGCGTCGTTCAGGGCCGGAGGTTGCGACGCCGGGGGCGCATCCAGTTTTCCCTGGAGTCGCAACGCCAGGGTCTCGGCTTCTTCGAGCCATTCGAGTTTTTCGCGGAAAGTCGTTTGCAGCCCCAACAACAGCGTGCTCATTTCGGCGCCTTCGAACGTGCAAGATTCCCATCCCGGGTGGGCATATAGTTCCTTCTTGGTCATGGCTTTTTCCGACGCGGATCAAGTTTGCGCAATTTTTCGACATCCGCCAGGTCCTGCCTGCGCCCGGCGGATTCTTTAAGCTTCAGCAAGGCGGAATAACCGACGATGGCGGCCAGTTCGTTTCCAAATACCGGCAGACGCAGCGCGCGCTTCCATTCCTTCGCAAAATCAAATGGCTCATAAACAAACACATCCACCGGTGTGCGGCGATGCAAGTCGCTCCATAACGGCAAAACAACCATGTGTTTTTCCCGCCGCCACTGTTCGCGTAATTCCGGGTCTGCGAACTGCTCCGGGGTCACGGGAATTCTCATTTGGTAACCTATGGCCATCAATGCGCGAAGTCCACGAACAATGTTTTCCCGCTCCAAACTGATGACGAGGTCAAGGTCTTTGGTGAGCCGTTCGTATCCATGCGCCACAACCGCCACTCCGCCCACGATCAAGTATTGCACCTGCGCGTCGTTCAACGATTTCACGATGGCTTTGACGCTCCGGACTTCCATGGGTTGAATAAAAAATCAGAAATCAGAAAGTAGAAAGCAACAAAATCATTTCAGGCGCTTGCGGCGATCATAAAAGCCTCCAGTCTGGCCTTGTCCGTTTCCGCGCGCATCATCGGAAAGTCGAAATCTTTTTTGCCTTCACTGTTTTGTTTTCAGCTTTTCCCTCGAAGACAAGCTGCCGCACGTGGCCTTCCGGCAAAACTTTTTGCCAGAACCCATTCGCTGCTTCCCCGCGGGCTGTCCACAATTCCTTCAACCGGCGGTTATGTATTGCATGAGGCATCACAAGCCTCGATCGGGCCGTCTCACCTGCCATTGCCCAAGATTTTCATCACCAGCGGCAAAACTCGTTTTGCATTCCTTTCCCAACTGCGGAGCATCTTCGCGCGTCCGACAGCAAATTTGCGTTGTTCGTCCGGAAGTTTCTGCGCCTCGACGGCGAGTCGCGCCAGCCGGGTCCCGCTGTCCTCAAAATGGGTGAGGATCTGCTGGCGCAGGAAACGCCCGGCCAGATTGCGCAGTTCAGCCACGGCTTCGTAATGAGCGCGGCGGTCCGCCGCCACATAGACCGTCCGCACCGCACCCAAATCCAGCAGATACCGCAGGCCCTGGCTGGCCGTCCCCTTGCTCAAGTTCAGCCGCTCAAAGAATTCGTCCTGCGGCAGGGGGCGCGGAGAAACGAACAGCAGGCCGTAGATTTCGGCAACGGAAGGCGGCTGGCCCAGCGCACGGGAAAGCTGCACGAACAGGTGGATGACCTCAACCTCCACCGGATTCAAGGAGGCCGCCCCCGCCGCCCTGTTTTCCACGGAATTTCTCTTCATGGACAGGAGTATGCCATATCCTCTGGTTTGTTCAATAAGAAATGAAATAATTTTTGAGCACCGATTCGGCGGCGGCTTGCAAGGTTGACGCTGTCCGTATCCTGAAAATTGAAACTGCTTTTAACGCAGGGTTTCGCCAGCGCCTCCTGATTGCAGGCCCAATAATATAAATGCCGGCTACGCCGCCGGGTTCAGTGCTCCATTCATGCTGCCGCGACGGTAACCGTGCAAATCCAGCGTGACGTGCGCGTAGCCAATTTTTTCCAATGCCCCGGCGATTTTGCCCGCCACACCGTCCGCAAGAAATTTTCCCATTTCCGCCGGGCCAACCTCAATGCGGGCGAGATGCGTGACGAGTGCCGGGCGACCCGTGGCGGAGCCGATCTCTCCTGTCACCTTAAACTCATGGTGTCTGACACGCACATCGTGGAAGCCGAGATCGCGCAAAACATATTCCGCCAGCTCGATCATCCGCAGCTTGGCCGGCGTCACTATTTCGCCATAGGGCACGCGTGAACTCAAGCACGCCATTTGCGGCTTGTCCGCCGTCGGCAGGCCGAGTTGCGCGGACAGCTCGCGGATTTCCGCCTTCGTCAGGCCCGCTTCCTTGAGCGGGGCGCGCACTTGAAATTCCGCCGCCGCCTGCGCCCCGGGACGGAAATCGCCATTGTCGCTCGCATTTTCGCCATAGGCAATTACCGCGAAATTCTCCGCCCGCGCCAGCGGAGTCAACTTCTCAAACAATTCGTGTTTGCAGAAATAGCAGCGGTTCGCCGGATTCGTGGTGTAGTTTTTGTTGGCAAATTCCCGCGTCTGGATGACGCGGACGGGAAAGGAAAATTTCGCCGCGATGTCGAGTGCCTCCGCCAGTTCACGGCGCGGCAAACTCGGTGAATCGGCGATCACCGCCAGCGCGCGCTTGCCGAGCACCTCGTGCGTGACGCGCGCCAGAAATACCGAGTCCACGCCGCCGGAATATGCCACCAGGCACGAACCGTAGCTTTTCACCAACGTCTGCAATTTCTCCAGCTTTTCGATTGCTTCGCTCATCACTTCAAGTTCTTCGCGGCCTGAACCGCCGCCTGATAAATTTGTTTCACCGGCACTTTTCTTTGTGTCGCCAGTTTTTTGGCCGATTCAAATTCCGGCGCGGCCTGAACCACTTTACCACCAAGCCGGCCGATTTTCACGGTCACTTCGCCGAACGCGGTTTTCACTCCGGCAAGTTCCCGGCGCAATTTCCGTCGTTCAGCAATCGTCTTGCGCACGCCGAACGCGGTGGTCTCGCGCAGCATCAATTCGTTGAATTTATCCGCGTCCGTTTCCGCGCACAAAACCGTGAGCAAAACGCCGGGCCGGTTTTTCTTCATCTGGACCAGCGTGTGAAAAACGTCCAGCGCGCCGGCAGCCAAAGCCGTTTCGAAAAAGCTGCCGAGAATTTCCCCGGTGCAATCGTCCAGATTCGTTTCCAGCACGGCAATGCGGTCGGTTTCCCAATCCAAAGCGTGTTGGACAGGCGTCGCGCCTGTCTCTGACGTAAATTTTCCGCTTGAGCGGGAATTGAGATTGGAGACAGGCGCGACGCCTGTCCTACCCAGCACCGCGCGCAGCACATTTGGCCGCGTTTTGTTGTCGCGGGTGCCGAGGCCAAAACCAATTTTTTCGGCGACGAGATTTTCCATCGCTCCGAAGCTCTCGACGAATTCTGCGAGCAGTGCCGCGCCGGTAGGTGTAACGAGTTCATGCGGCTCGTCGCATTGCGTGACGCCGATGCCGCGCGCGCCGAGAATTGCCAGCGTGGCCGGCGCGGGAACCGGAAAACGGCCGTGCGCGCAATCTATCCAGCCTGTGCCTTCAATCACTGGTGAGGCAAATACGCGCGGTCTGCCAAGCATTTCCAGCGCGATGGCCGCGCCGACGATGTCCACGATGGAATCCACCGCGCCGACCTCGTGGAAATGGACTTTTCCCGGCGGCAGACCGTGGATTTTTCCCTCTGCTTCCGCGATGCGCTGAAACACGGCGATGGATTTCTGTTTCACCCACCCGGACAGTTTGCTGCGCGAAATCAGTTGTTTGATTTCCGAAAAATTGCGGCTGTCATCACGCGCATGGTCGTGGTGATGTTCGTGTTCGTGCGCGTGGCCGGGGTCATGCGCGACGTGGACGTCAAATTTCACGCCGGTTATGGCGGATTTCTGCTGGCGCGAAATGTGGAGGTGATAGCCGTCGAGCTTGAGTTTCTTCAACTCGCGTTCCAGTTTGTGCGCGTCCGCACCGAGGTCGAGCAGCGCGGCGATGAACATGTCGCCCGCGATGCCGCTGAAGAGATCGAGGTAAAGGATTTTCATTTTTGCGAAACGAGCGCGTTAATCTGGCTCGCGGCATATCCGGCGCCGAAGCCGTTGTCAATGTTCACCACGGTCACGCCGCTGGCGCAACTGTTCAACATGGCCAGCAGCGCGGCGATGCCGCCAAAGCTTGCGCCATAGCCAATGCTGGTCGGCACGGCGATCACGGGCCTGGCGACGAGACCCGCGACGACGCTCGGCAGCGCTCCTTCCATCCCGGCGACGGCGACGATGACGTTCGCTTTCTGAATCGTTTCCAGCCGCGCGAGCATCCGGTGAAGCCCGGCGATTCCGACATCGTGAATTCTTTCCACGCGGTTGCCCATGACTTCCGCGGTGACGGCGGCTTCTTCGGCCACCGGCAAATCGCTGGTGCCGGCGCAAACGACGGCGATAAATCCAGGGCGCTTGGGCAGCGATTTTTTCTCGATGGTCACGCAACGGGCGAGCGGATGATAAACGGCGCGTTTGAATTTTTTCCGCAAGGCACGGGCATGTTCAACGGTGATCCGCGTGGCCAGCACCCGCTGGTCGTGCGCCCAAAGTTTTTCCGCAATTTGCACGACCTGTTCCGGCGTCTTGCCGGAGCCAAAAATNNGCTCCGGCGCGGAATTGTTCCAGCAGTTGATTGGCTTCGGCGGTTGTCACGCGGCGGCTTTTTCCGGCTTGTCAATAATAGCGTTCCCGTTTGAAAAAGGTTGCGCCGGCGTAATAAGCCCGGGTGAGGTCCAGGCGCCTTTCTTGAAAACGGTTGCGAGTTGGTTCGCGATAATATCCATGCCTTTTACTGGCATCCTAAACCCAGCACGATTTAAGACAATCCGAAAAGCGAACGGTTAATGACCTGCGGCAAAGCCCGACGTTTCCCCGGCAATTAAAAACGAGGCCGGAATTGCTTCCGGCCCCGCCGCCGAAATCGTCAAGACTACGCGAACAATTCGTTCGCTTCCTGCATTAATTGCGCGATGGGCAGGCCATGCGGACACGCCCGCTCCGCCGCCCCGTAGTCGAAGCCAGCCAGTCCCTGCCGGGCCGTTTCCGGCAGTTGGCGGAACACCGTCCGCGCCAGTTCATGGTCGCCGTAGGAACGGTGATACATGAGCGCCCGCATCACGTCGCCCACCGGCACTTGATGATCGAGCGCAGCTTCGCAAAATTGCGTGCAGCCGGCGCAATGCCGCGATTGTGTTGCCTCCGCATATTCGCGCAGCGCCGCGTGATCCGCCGCCGTGAGACTGGTTTTGTCCAGGGCCGCCGCGATGTTCGAGTGGAGAATGGTCAGGCTCGGCATTTGCGAGCAAATGGTGGCAATCTGCGGATTTTCCCAAATGGCCTTGAGCTTGGCCTGCTGCTGGGTGAATCCGCGCTGGATGAAATGGCCGCCCAGCTTCAAGTCCGCCTCCGTTTCCGTCGGGATCGGACCACTGCCCTGCGTCTTCATTGCGGTCAGGCCGATGCCGGCCTTCGTCGCGGCGTCCATCGCCGCCTTCATGGCGTCCGTCTGCATGATGCGGAAATCGTATTTCAACATGATGCCGTTAATCCAGCCCAGCTTTGCGGCTCCTTGCAGGCAGTTTTCCATGTTGGAATGGGTGCTGAAGCCGAAGAAACGGATTTTCTTGTCAGCCTTTGCCTTATCCACCCACGCCTTGGTTTCGTCGTCCAATTTGCTGGTATTATTCAGTCCATGCAAACAATACATGTCAATGTAATCGGTCTTGAGCTTCTCCAGCGATTGGTTCAGCGCCTGGGTCAATCCGCCGCCGTCATACTTGGTCACCAGGAAAATATCCCGCCGCGCTTGCGGGTTTTTCTCCAGATACATTCCGATGCCGCCCTCGCTCTTGCCGCCATTGTAACCGGCCGCCGTGTCCCAGTAGTTCACCCCCCAGTCGAGCGCCTGTTTCAGGACGAGCTGGTTGGACTCGATGTCAAAGATGCCGCCGAGGGCGAGCAAGGGGACCTGCACGCCCGTCCGGCCGAACGTCCGGGTCGGAATTTTCATCGGTTTGACGGGCGCGGGCGCGGTGGTGGTGGAGGGAGCGTTGGATTGTGCGAGCGCCTGGCCGGCGCCAATCATTGATCCCGCGCCCACAACGCCGAGCGTTTTGACAAAGTCCCGGCGGGAAACATTGTTTTCTGTCATAGGATTTTTTTGTTTGGTTCAGGCCCTCGCCATGAGCGAGTGCCGTTTGTTTCTAGATTCGTTTTCCGCGCTGACGTGGATGGCCCGCAAGCCGCTTACGGGGCATTCGTGTTCACAGATTCCGCAACCGGTGCAGCGTGCGGGATCGATGTAGGGTTTTTGCAGGCGCACTTCAATGAAAATCCGGCCGCCGGCTGTCAGCGCCGCAGTCCACGGCGCGGCGAGCTTCACATCCTGGCCGGAATTGTCCGCGATCAACCGGCGTTCGCCACTGGGGTTTTCCAGCCGCACAAAATAATCGCCCGTGCCCAGCGTGCCGGGCCGCAACGCCGCGCCATCGAGCGTCAGGCTGTCCGCGGCGGCGGCGGTGATCGTCCGTGCGCCGTCGCGGACCACCTGAAATTCTTCGCGCACATAAATCGCCTTGGGGCTGACCGGACAGTTTTCCTGGCAGACGATGCACGGCTCGTCCATGGCCCATGGCAGGCAGCGCCCGCGCTCCACAAATGCCGTGCCCAGCCGGAGCGGCCCACGCTCCTCGAATTCGCCGCGACCGAGCTTTTCATCCAGCGACAATGGCCGGATGGCCGCCGTCGGACAAACGTTGCCGCACGCAATGCAGTTGAGCTGGCAGCCGCTGGTGCCCACGCGGAAATTCAGAATGGGCGTCCACAAACCTTCCAGACCGGCCTCCAGGGTGGCGGGTTGAATCACATTCGTCGGGCAGACCCGCATACACTGGCCGCACTTGATGCAGCGCTGCAGGAAATCCTCCTCCACCAATGCGCCGGGCGGGCGAACCACGCCGGGGTTCCAGTTTTGATTCAGCAACCCGGCGAGCCGCACGGCGGGCACGGCCGCCAGTCCTGAAACTGCCGCCGTGAGAAAACCGCGCCGCGTGAGTCCGGGCGACAGGATCTCGCCAGCCGCCGAGCGGTGCGGGCCGTAGGTCATCTGCGCCTGACGGCAGGCGCGCAGGCAGTTCATGCACAGCAGACATTCGTGAGGATGGATTTTGCCGAAAGGATCGCACGCGCCTTCGCAATTGTTCTCGCACAGTTCGCAACCGAGGCATTCGCCCTGACGCTTGCCGATGCGCCATGGGGTCCAATGCGCCAGCACCCCAAACAACGCGCCGAGCGGACAGATAAAACGGCAATAAAAACGTGGTATCCACAAATTCAAAAGCAGCGCGGCGAAAAAGACGGCGGCGATGGACCACGCTGTGACGTAAAACCGGGACGCCATCGCGAGTCCGTCGCAAGCGGTCAGAATCACGAGATTCATTGAGCGATGCATGAGCGGAATCGGATCGAGCAAACCCGTTTGCAACGACGACGCGACGATGAATTCCGATCGGACGAGAAATCCCAGCGCCGTGCCGATGAAAAGCAATCCTGCGGACCATTCGGCGGTTATCTTCCAGCCGTTTACCACCTTCCGGGTGGCAAACCACAGCGTCAAAATCAGACTCGCTGCCAGCACGACCAGGCCCACGGCCGGTTTTTCACGCGGCCATCGCAAAAGTTCCGCCAGCAGGCCGCCACTGGCCGCCGCCAGCATGGCGATCAGGATGTAGTATTTGATCGCCTGGCCGTTGCGGTATTGGTTCATGGCCACGCGCTCCGCGTGTTTTTTACGGCGACGTCCCAGCCAGCCGATGAACTGATGCAATGCGCCGAACGGGCACACCCAGCCACAGAAAAAGCGACCGAGCAAGATCGTAAGCACCACGGTGGCCAGCGCCCAAAGCAGTCCGGCGTAAATCGTTTTGGTGGTGAGCAACGTGCCGAGCGCCACCAGCGGGTCGAGTTGCAGCAGCCAGTTGATCGGCCAGCCACGCAACTGCCACCAACGGTCGCCGACGGTTGTGACCACGCAAAACCACGTGAACAGCGCGAAGAAAAAAAACTGCGCGATGCGCCGGACATTGACGATTTTCATGGTGCGCAGCCCCTCCTGTTGGCTCGTCCGAAAACAAAAGCGCCAGCGGGCTGGCGCAGTCCAAGACGCGTGGCGAAATTCATCCTGTCATATTGCGCGCTTGCGTTTTGGACTGCGGTGGCCCTCCGCCGCTTTTCCAAGCCCGACCCATTGTCTGTAACTGTCGGTTTAATCCACATGGTCTCGGAGCGGGTTCAANNGCGCCGAACGCGTCCGCCGCCACGGCATCCGTGCTCGCAATCATCGTGTTCGTGGCCTTGAGATCGTCCAGCGAACCGCCGGTCGGCCCGTTGGTCAGCATCGTGGCAGTGCCGTCGAGGATTACTAGGGTAGGACGGACCAGCCGCGCCAGTTCAAAAATGATGGTGTTGATGTCCTGGTGAAAAACGTTCCGCCGGCCACCGAGCAATCCATACCAGTTCTTCATCGTCAGGGACGCGCCGCTGCGATGGTGGTCCTTGACCGGCGCAAGACCGATGAGTTTGGTCGCGCCGTGAAACGGCTCGATCAACAACGGCCAATCCTTGATCAGCGTGGCGTCGGCCAGGGTCGTTGGCTTGAACGAAGAGGGTGTCGGCAGTGCAATTTTCGCGCCGGCGGATTCCGCCGCCCGGGCGATGCCGGTGAGGGCGAAACAGCTTTGCGGGTCGTTGATCGGGTTGTCCGTCACAATCACGGACACGGCACCGGCACGCAAACAAAGCCGCGCCACTTCGGCAACCAGATCGGGATGCGACGTGGCCGACAGCGCGGGCGGTGAGGCAAAGGCGGCGTTGACCTTCAGAACCACGCGGTCGCCGGATTTGATGAACCGTTCGATGCCGCCGAGCGCCGCGAGCGCGCGGTTGACGGTCTTCACGCGCTCCGCCCCGGTGATGATGCTCATCTTCGGCCCGGCGGACGGCAGTGAGAAATCCGGCAGGGAAACTGTTTCACTGACGGCGTTTGCCGCCGGGCCTTTGCGGTCGTGCAGCCACAGGCCGGCCCCGCCTGCCGCCACGATGGCCGCGCCCGCCTTGGCCGAGCGCACGATAAAATCGCGCCGGTCCANNTTGCGCGACTTTTATCGCCGAGGAGGCATCCGGCGCGGCGTGAACACCCGCCACCACATTGCCTTCGGCGAAAATGATTTCGACACTGTCCATGAAATTGATGGGTTTGCCCAACGAAGCCGCCTCGCCGGCTTCAATCTCCTTGCCGCCGTTCGCCAGCAGGAAGGAACGATAGGCATCGCGCAGTGCCGCGGCGGCGGCGGAGGTTTTTGTCATTTCCAAAAAGGCGAGCACTTCGACGTTGGTTGCGCCATCCGGCACTCGGTATTTCGCGGTAAAGACGTTGGTGAACTGATCGAAACCAAAGGCATTCGCCATCTGCAACCCCTGGCTGCCGGCCTCCATATTTTCCGGCGGAAACAGTTTCAATTCCGGTATGCGCATCGCGCCGGATGGATTGGCCGCGACGAATTGCCGCGCCATCGTCCGCATCGCCGCCATCATTGGCTCCGTCGGCATTGCCGTCACGGCCTCGACGTAGTAGCGCCCGCAGACGAAGTAGAGCGAGTTCTGGGTCTGGTAGGCGAATTCCGTCAGGTCAAGAGTTTGTGCCTCCGCGCGGCGCTGGAGGCTGAACACCGAGAACGCCTGCGGCAGCGTGCCCATGTCATAGACGAACCATTCCATCCAGACGTCGTTGGCCGCCTTGAGCGCCAGACGCTGGCATTTCAGCCCGACGAACCCGGCGGTGAGATAAAGATCCGCCTTGCCGTCAATTTTGTCGTAGAGATTGTCCGCCGTGAATGTTTCCGGCGCACTAAACACGGAAAGTTCCGGCGGCAGGGTTGGCAGAGATTCATTGGGAATGGACGCAACGGGTTTGGGTGAGGCGGGCACGGCGGTGGTGGCGACGAGCACGGCGGGGTTGAAGGAAAATTGCTTGTGATAAACGCCCGCTGCAATGCCCGCGAGGCACAGCAAAATGATGAAGGCCACCCATTGCTCCGTTCTGCCACGCTTATTGCACGGCTGGCTCATGACTGCCCACTCATTAATACAGTATTTAATACAATTGAGAGAAATCTGTCAATTCACACATCGAATTGGGTGACCTTGACTCGGTTTAGTGGATGGGAAATGTGTAAACCGGCAGGCACGTTTACAGCCTTCATTTATCGGCCGCGGTTTCGGCTAGGAGGCGCTTTGGTGCGTCTGGTTCCGCTCGCATCCAAGCCCGGCGGTGGAAATTCTTTTGCGGCATCATCAAGCACCAGCACCCAGTCGTTGCCGATGCCGCTGGACGGCGGAGTGAACTCGTGGATTTTGTTTCTGGCTAAACTGCCGGACCGTTTGGCTTTGCCGGTTCGCGGGTCATACCACCAGGCGACAAGTTTCCTGCCGGAAAGTTTGTTTGTTTGCAGCGTGAACGGTTCTCCGTCGGCGGTGTAGATGAACGCATAGCTCCCATCCCTGGCGCGCGTGGCTTCGACGCGTTTCAACGCCGGCAGATCTCCATCGGCAAGAAGCGATTGATCCGGGACACGGTCGAGCATCGGTCGCGATTCAATGAGGTAACGGAGATATTGCACCTGACTTGAACCGGGCAGTTTCAGGGATTCGCGCCACGGCAAGCCGCCGCCCAGCCGGGCAGGGGGCCGCGGCTTTCGGGCGACCAAAATTCATAAACTTCGCCGCAGCCGTAGGTGTGACCCGCCGCACCTGCGAAGACCGCCAGATAAGCCGAGCGCCGCACGTCGGTGGCGGTGATACGCGTGGCGTTCGTGTTGTTGCGAACCAGGCCGTCGGTGATGTTTTCGTAGCCCGGCTCCATGTCGAGCACGGGCTTGGCCGGAGTTCTGGAAAAATCACCGGCGACGAGCCGGAAGTTGGTCGTGTGGATGAAATGCCCGGACTGGATCGAATTGAAGTCGAGCCACGGCGAATCATGAAACCAGAATGACGAACTTTGCCGCCCGGTGGGATGAAAGGTGATCAAAGTTTTGTTCGTGCCCGCGCCTTCGATGAGTCCCGTGACCTCGGCTTCGAAGAGCGCGCCGATGTCCGTTCCAGGCCAGTCTCCACCGAGCACCCAGAAAACATTTTTTTGACCGTGGCGCTGGCCGAGAAATTTGCAGTAGCTCTTCATCTTTTCGGGGTTGCCCAACGTGCCGGCGTTGCGGGCGGACGTTGACATTCCCTTTGTCCAGATGGGCAGGATCGCGGCGTAAAGGCCGCGTGCGGTGATCTTTTCAATGACGGAATCGGCGTTTTTGAAGTAGGCCTCGTTGATTTTGGAAGGATCGCCGTCGATGAACGGCAGTTGTCCGTCAGGATTCGCGCGGCGAAGTCCGTCCCAGAGGACCATGCAACCTTGGATGACGGTGAAGCCTTTTGCGGCGCGGTCATCCAGATAAATGTCCACGTCTTCGGGTTTCGGATGGTTGAAAATGCTCCAAGCCGTGTCGCCGAGCCAGAAGAACGGCGTGCCGTCGGCCTTGACAAAATAATGACCATTGTCAGAGACGCGGATTGGCTGCAACGGTTCCACTGCGAAGCTGGCGTCAGCCGCACAGCACACCAGCGCGGCGAGAATCGCCAACGCCTGAACCTGAAGTCGAAGAGGGGTTGTTTTCATTTTCACATTGCATGGACTGCGGATTTTCCAAATGTGTCCCGGCATGGCAACACATGCTTTCAGGATGCCCGCAACGCGGTTGCGGAGTTGGACGTGTTCCTTCCGAAAAAGCAGACAATCACCGGCTTTGCAGTTTCCGATTGACTCTTAACTCTCAATCCTCACCCTCAACCGAAATGCAAGCATTTCAGATAGTCTTCACGCCAACGGCCGCCGCCGAACTGGCGCGGATGCCCAAGGAACTGCAACTGCAAATCCTCGGCGAGTTTCGCGGCCTGCCCCAGCAGGTGCTCGGCACGGAGCTGGATGAATTCGGCAAACTGGAGCAGGGCGGGCGCATCCTGCACCGCTTTCGCGTGGGCGATTACCGCGTTTATTTTGAGCGGCACGAGCTTGGCGTGCTGGTGCATCGCATCATGAGCCGGCACACGCTCAAGGATTTCCTGTTCCGAACAGGACTGAAAACGGGCGAGGACGAGGCGCTCCAGGAAAACCCGAAGTTTTGGGAGTTGATTGAATCGGCGAAGACTTCCGTGAAGTAACGCCAAAAAATCACGGAGCCGGAGTCCCGCCACCGGCATCAGCGCCTTGGGAGATTCCGGCTTGGCTATCAATTGCGGTTGGTGGATAAAGCGGGGAAGTCGGGTTGTTTTCTTGTATGGCCCTGAGATGTTTGGCTGCAATGACAATCTGCGCTTCTTCCGGTGTCATCGTTGAAGATTCCGGTTGATAGGTGCGCCCTTGCGTGGAGCCGCCGAAATCCATGCCGTTGTTCACGCCGTTTCCGTTGCCACCGTTGAAACCGGGTGGGCCTCTCCCCACGCCGCCATTGCGTCCGCCGGGTCCCGCGCCAAACCGGGTGAAACCGCCGGGGCCGATGTTGCCACCGCCGCCGGGCCTGCCCGGCGGCATACCTGGATTTCTCGGTCCGGGCGGAGAGGACGCCGACGCCCCGGACTCGGGCGCGTTGGCGAGTGGCAGTTCCTGCGTAGTGCCGTGGTTGTCGAACGTCACAAGGCTGTTCTTTTCGTCAATTTTTATGACCTCGATGTCGTCCTGCCGCTGGCCCTGGCTTAAGATGTAAAATTCTTCCTTCGCCGGCTGTCCCGGTTTGTTGCCGGCGGCAACCCTGAACAGCGCCTTTAGATAGCCGAATTCGGACATGATGCCGGTGGGAGTGATTTTCGGCAGGTCTTTTCCTGGGTCGTCAGCAGGACTAGGTGGCACCGGCGGGTTTAGGCCGAAAATGTTCCGGACCGCAATCGTCGCGTAGGGATTGGCCGGCAACGAATTGTTCGCTGATGCGGGATTGGCCGCGCGCAGGCCGGCGTTCAATACCAGTCCGCCCGCGAGGCAAACCGCGATCTTCCCAAAGCGCTTCATGGTTTCAATATACCGCTTGAAACACTGGTGGCAAAAAGAAGTTGCGCGCGGGAATTGCCGCAAAACGGCGCAAAAGCCGCAAAAGAGAAATCCGGTGGAGCGACTGCAACCAAAGCCTTGTCTTTCCGCCTGTTTGCACCTCTTTGCAGCTATGTTTATTCCACGTCCTCGCCCAGCTCGACGTTCCAGTAGGCGAGGTCAATGAAGTGTTTCCAACTGTCGTGCCGGTGCAGGCTGAAGTTGATTTGGACGAACGGCCGCCACTTGGGCCGCTTGGGCTTGCGGATGAGGTGCAGCTCGGCCTCCTGCGGCGTGCGGTTGGCCTTCTGCGTGTTGCACTCGACGCAGGAGCAGACGATGTTTTCCCACGTCGTCGGGCCGCCGCGGTCGCGCGGGATGACGTGATCCAGGTTCAAATCCTTGCGGTCGAACACGCGCCCGCAGTATTGGCAGGTGTTTTTGTCGCGCTCAAAAATGTTGTGCCGCGTGAACTTGACCTCCTTTTTCGGCAGGCGGTCGTAAATGAGCAGCAGGATGATGCGCGGCACGCGGATGCGAAAAGAAATGGTGCGGACGGATTCCTCGCGTGGCGCGTCCTCGGAAAAGTCCTGCCATTCCTCAAAATTGAAGGTGCGGAACGAGCCGTCGTCGGCATTGACAACGACCTGCGCCTGGCCTTGGAAGAGAAGCGTGAGCGCGCGGCGGGCGGTGCAGACGTTGACCGCCTGCCACAACCGGTTCAACACAAGCACATGCTGGTTCAGCGCGGTGTTCATGGCACAGACGGAACAGACATTATCAGTAAGTGCGGCGCAGGTCAACCATCCGACAAATGACTAACGAATGAGCAATGCCGAATGGCAAAACGTTTTAACGTCAGCCCGGAACTTGCAGAATTTGTCTTTGGGAATTTTTTAGTCGTTCGGATTTAGGAATTAGTCATTTGCACAGCGCAGCATTGCCAAATCGTCTCGCGTTCGGCTATTTTCCCGGCATGAAACGTTTTGCCGCACTCGTGGGATTGGCGCTTGCCGTCGCGTTGCCAATGGTGCGCGCCCAGCAAAGTCCCGACGACCAATACATTGCCATTTACAGCCTGATGCAGCAGGCGGACGCGCTCCAGGCGGCCGGCCAGCCACGTTCGGCGCTGGACGGTTACGCGCAGGCGCTGGCCGAATTGCAGAAGTTCCAGAAAATGTTTCCGTATTGGGACTCGAAAATCGTCAGCTTCCGGCTGGATTATCTCACAGAAAAAGTCAACAACCTGGCGGCGCAGTTTCCGGCGATCCCCCAAAACGGGACGCCGACAAACGCGGCTGTCAATCCATCGCCGCCGGCGGCGGATGTGGTTTCCACCGTGTCCGTCACGGACGTGGAAGCACAATTGAGCGCCTCGCGCGCGCAGGCGCAGGATTTGCAGTCAGAAAACGAGATGCTTCAGGCGAAGCTCAAGGAAGCTTTGAGCGCGCAGCCGGCAACGGTGGACACGCAAGAACTGGCGACAGCGCAGGCGCGAGTCCTCTCGTTGATGAAGGAAGATGATTTGCTGCTCGCCAGCCTGACAACCGGAGCCACCAACAGTTCCGCGNNCAGTCGGATGCCAGCATCAACGGGCTGGAAAAGACGGCGTTGGAGGACCGTTTGCGACGGCGGCAGACCCCGGTGGCTTCCGCGCCGGCAAAGAGGAACGACGAGGTGAAGACGTTGCGCGCGCGGCTTGCGGTGGACGAGGCGCAGGCCGTGCCCTACATGCCGGAGGAGTTGGCCTTGTTGAAATCGTCGGCGTCGGTGCCGGCCGCCAATACCAGTGGCCGAAAAAAATCCATCAACGAACTGCCGAAAGGCTCTGCCTTGCTGGTTGCCGAGGCGCAAAATTATTTTTCCGCCGGGGATTACGACAAGGCCGAGGCCGATTACCGCCAGATTTTGCAGCGCGACCCGAAGAACGCGCCGGCGCTGGCCAATCTGGCGGCGATTGAATTGCAGGAGAACAAGCTCGCCGACGCGGAGACGCACATCACCGCCGCGCTCGCGCAAAACCCGGACGACAGCTACACCCTTTCGACCTTCGGTTATCTGAAATTCCGCCAGGAGAAATTCGACGAGGCGTTTGATGCGTTAAGCCGCGCGGCCAAGCTGGATCCGCAAAATCCGCAAATCCAGAATTATCTCGGTGTCACGTTGAGCCACAAGGGGCTGCGGGCGCAGGCGGAAACGGCGTTGCGCAAGGCGATTCAACTCGCCCCCAACTACGCTTCGGCGCACAACAATCTCGCCGTGATCTATCTGGGTGAAAAGCCGCCGATGGCCGAACTCGCCCGCTGGCACTATCAAAAGGCGCTCGAACTCGGCCAGCCGCGCAATCCCGATCTGGAAAAAATGCTCGCCGACATGGGCGCGCCGGTCTCGCAGTGAACACAGAACGGATTCATGGATTCGTGGATAATTGGATTTTTGCCCAGCAATCCATTTATCCGTCAATCCAATAACCCATTGCTTGTCATGCTCCGGCAACAATTCCATGAGTTGACGATCTCCAC
>PLZL01000316.1 GCA_003152145.1 Limisphaerales bacterium | reverse complement strand
AACATTGGCGCGGACGAAAAGCTGGTCGGCATCGAGATTCTCGACGCTAGGGAAGTTCTGGCGGCGGGCAAAATGCCGAAACTTTCCGTGGAAAATCTGCCGCTCGCGGCGGCCTGATTTGCGCGGAGAAAAAGTTTTGCCGGACGTTGCGGAATCGTGCCACGCCTTCACCAGCCTGAAAATAAACAAGCACCGATTGAACAACCGGTGCTTTCGATGAAATAAATGAGTGCCTCTAGCTCGCGATTTTCCAGCGCCTGAACGCACTTAAGCCCGCCAAAGCAAATCCCAACAGCATTGCCGTTGCACCCGCGTCTGGAACCGATGTCGAGTTAGGCCAAAAGTCATACGTGGTCGTTCCTGCAGCCGTGCCGATAGTGAAGGCGTCCACATAGGTGTTTTGGGTTTGTAAGGCACCAACGAAGCCGGAAGTTAAGCGAATTCCACCAATGCCTTGGCCGTTGTCATTGACAATGGTTGCTGTGGGGTGATTCAACTCATATTGAGCGAATGTTTCGGCAGCGGATCCGGGCCCGGCATCAATAAGCGAATAAACCATGCCATCAAGCACGTTCCAAGTTTGCCATGCGTTGAGGACAGGATCAGCTTGTGGGCTAGGATTCCCGTTGCCTGCGGCCGCTCGGCTGTAGGTCGGCTCAAAAATCACGCGATCGTCATACCGACACTCTTACAGTTTCAGATGCGCCACCGCAGCAGCCGCAGCGCGTTGCCAATCACAATCAAATCCGACGCGCCCATCGCCGCCGCGCAGAAAATCGGGCTGATGAAACCCAGCGCGGCCAGCGGCACGCCGAGCGCGTTGTAAAAAAACGCCCAGAACAGATTTTGTTTGATCGTCCGCAATGTCGCCCGCGCCAGCCCAAGCGCCTCCGGCACGGCCTCGATTTCCGATTTCAGCAAAATGATGTCCGCCGCCTCGCGCGCCACGTCGCTGGCGCGGCTCACGGCGATGCCGAGGTCGGCCTGCGTGAGCGCTGGCGCGTCGTTGATGCCGTCGCCCACGAACGCCACGCATTCGCCATGCGCCTGAAGTTTTTTCACGAACTCCGCCTTCGGCTCCGGCCGCACCTCGGCAAAAACATTTTTGCCTTCGATGCCGACCTGCCTGGCAATGCTCGCGGCGGTCAATAAATTGTCGCCGGTGACGAGAAAAACTTTCAGACCTTGCCGCTGGAGCTGTTCAACGACTTGTCTGGCATTCGGTTTGACCGTGTCGCGAACGGCAAACAAGCCGAGCAAATTATTTTCCGAAGCTAGGCCGACAATCGTCGCACCCTGACCCGACCACTCGGCAATAAACTTTTCTCCTGCTACCAAATCCACACCTGATTCCTTCAACCAGCGCAGCGAGCCGAGGCGCGCTTTGGCCATTGGATGTTGGATGTTCGATGTTGGATGTTCGATGTTTGCCTCGACTCCAAACCCGCGAATTTCCTTCCAATCAGAAATTTCGACTTGTTCCGCTGACATTTTGGCAATCGCCTGGCTTATGGGATGAGTCGAAGAGCGGGCGAGCGCAGCCGCGATTTGAATGATTGGAGCGCCGGCCTCCGGCACGGCGTGTTGTAAAAAACTGCCGGCATCGGGCTGGGCCGGTGGCTGGCGTTCCAATCCGCCAGACAAGCTGAAGCTTGAATTCCAACTCGCCGCCACTTCGGGTTTTCCGATGGTCAGCGTTCCGGTTTTATCGAAAACCACTGCCGTGACTTGCCCAGCCTTTTCAAGTGCCACGCCGTCGCGGATTAAAATTCCGCGCCGGGCGGCGGCGTTCGCACCCGCCATGATTGCCGCTGGCGTGGCCAAACCCATTGCGCACGGGCAGGCGACAATTAAAACTGCGGCAGCAACCATAAATGCAGTTCCCGCGCCCATCGGCAAATGCGTGCGCCAGAGAAATTGAGCAAGCCAATCGTGAACGCTATTCGCCGATTCCGGTGTGAGACCCCACCAAAGCGCGGCGGCAATTGCAATCGTGACGACAATGGGCACAAAAAGGCTGCTCACGCGGTCGCCGAGGCGCTGGATGTCGGCGCGGCTGGTCTGGGCGCGTTGGACGGCGGCGATGATGTGCGCGAGCGCGGTGGTTTCGCCAGTGGCGGTCACGCGCATGACGAGGCGTCCGTTCAAATTCACCGTGCCGGCGAAGAGTTCGCCGCCGGTTTTTTTGTCAGCAGGGTTGGATTCGCCGGTGAGCATGGCCTCGTCCACGGCAGAATCGCCTTCGGTCACGACGCCGTCGGTCGGCACACGGTCGCCGGGTTTGAGAACGACGCGGTCGCCGTTTTGCAGTTCCGAGACGGGGACTTCAACCTCGTTTGTAGCAGCCGACATGAGGAGGCTCTGATCGGGCGCGAATGACGAATGACGGATGTCGAATTTAATTGGAGCCTCCTTACGTCGGCTGCTACTTGTTACGACAATTTTCCGCGCCGTTTGCGGCGCGAGATTCAGCAGCGATTTCAATGCTCCGCCTGCTTTGTCGCTCACACGCGCTTCAAGCCAGTGGCCGAGGCTGATGAGGGTGATGATGGCGGCGGCTTCCATGAAATAAAGATGCCCGCCAACGCCTGTGAGCAACGCCCAGGCGCTGTAACCGAACGCGGTCGTCGAGCCGAGCGCGACGAGCGTGTCCATGTTTGAAGCGCCGATTTTGAGCTGCCGCCACGCGCCGCGATAAAATTGCGCGCCGCAGAAAATCTGCACGACGCCCGCGAGTGCGAACGAAAACCATTGAAACCATGGCGTCATGGCGAGATTGAAAACCCATTCGCCAGTCATCAGCGCGGCTGTGACCGCGACGCCCAGCCACAAATTGAGTCGCCAGTTTTTGTGTTTGGTTTCGCAAGATGTTTCAGCGGCGGCTTGAATTTCCCTCGCTTCGTATCCGGCTTTTGCAATGGCGTCAACGACGGCCGGGATTTTTTTTTCTGCGCCGGAATTCCAACGCACCGTGGCGCTTTTATTTTCAAGCGAAACCGTCGCGCTGCGCACGCCGGAGACGGATTGAATTGCCTCGGTGACGTGACGCGCGCAGTTGGCGCAGGTCATGCCGCTGACCAGCAATTCCGTCGCGGCGGAATTTTGCCGGGCATCTGATTCGATTGTTTGTGGCGGTTGCATTTGCGCGCTTGAACACTTTATCGCGGGCAAAAGACTTCGTCGAATTTTGTTTGGATTTCCTGAAGCGGAGAAACCGGTCAATGCGTCAGACGCACCGCCATGGCGTAGATGATCAGGAGCAGCAAAATTACGCCGAGGCTGAAGAAAAAGTAGCCGAAGGAGCGAGCGATGTTTTTCCATTGCTCCCATTCGTCCTTCACGCGGTGTTGATCCAGCCGGCCTGCGGCCACCAGGCGGTCATACCAGCGTTTGCGGTCGTGGAGCATTTCGGTTTTCGAGACGCGGCCGGAGAAAATGACGGTGTCCATCGGGAATTTCTCGATGCGGAAATGGGTGTTGAAGAAATGAATCGAGAAGATGAAGCCGGCGGCCAGCAACGCCTCGTCCGAATGAATCAGCAGCGCAACGTTGATAATCCAGCCCGGCAGGAAGCGGGTGAAGAACGTCGGGAACCACATGATCAAACCGGAGGCGCCGATGATGGCCACGCCCCAGAACACGGCGAAGTAATCGAATTTTTCCCAGTAGGTCCAGCGGTCGAACTGCGGCTTGGATCCCTTGCCGAAGAACCATTTGTTGTGGGCGACAAAATCGCGCCAGTCCTGAAACGTGGGCACCATGGAATCGGGACCGAACAGGACGTGCCATAGCCGCTGCAACTTGAATTTGCCCCCGCTCGGCTCGCGCAGCGAACCTCTGCTCTTCCACGCCTTTTTGACCAGCGATGTCAGGTGCAGGCCAAAGTAGAAAAAGGTGATGATGGCGCCGAACCGGTGCAGGGTGCGCGCCGTTTCCGGCCCGCCGATGACGCTGAAGATCGCCTTCGCCCAGCCGGTGTAATAGAACTTCAGCGGCATGCCGGTGATGACCAGAAGCAGGAAGCTCGAAACGACGAGAAAATGCAGAAACCGCTCGAACGGCACAAACCGCGTGAACCATTCGTCGTCCGTCTGCGTTTCGATTTTCGCCTCCCGGAATTTTTTCGAGTCGTGCAGATAAAGGTAAATGAGGCGCACCAGCCACAGGATGGTGTGCAGGCCGAAAAAGGCGAAGGTGCCGACGAGCAGGCCGGTCATGCCGAGAAACACGACGTGGAGCAAGGGATAATTCTTTGCGTCCATGGGATTGGCGTGCGGTTTGTATCCGGTGAACCCGGTGGTTGCGTTGGGATGACATTGCTGGCAGGTGGCCAGGATGTTGGTCTTCGAAAGGTGCGAGCGCGGGTCGGAGGGCGGGAGCACGTCGTGATAACCGTGGCAGTCGTAGCAGGCGGCCACTTCCGGGGCCGCGTTGGGTTTGCCCAGCGCCACAGCCTTGCCGTGGTAGGTGTCCCGGTAACCCGCCAGCCGGTCGGCGTGGCATTTGCCGCAGCGCTGGTCGCTGATGGCTTTGAAATTATTTTCCTCCGGATTGACGATTTCATGGGCGGTGTGGCAGTCCGTGCAGACCGGCCCGCGCGCATCGCCTTTGGCCAGCAACTGCCCGTGAATGCTCTGGTCGTAAGTCTTTTCCACGCCGTAATGGCACTTGCCGCAGGTGCTGGCGACGTTGGCGTGATTGATTGGCGAATCGCGGTCCACGGCGCGCTTGATGTCATGCACGCCGTGACAGTCGTTGCACGAAGGCGCGACAATCAGCCCCATCTTCAGCAAAGCGCGTCCATGAATGCTGTCCATATACTGCGCCGCCGCCTCCGGATGCTTGATCTGATATTCCAGCATCAGCCCCGCGTTGCTATGGCATTTGGCGCAGGTCTGGGGCAGGTTGAGTTTGAAGACCGGCGACGCGGGGTCCGTCGCCGGCAAAATGCCGTGCGAGCCGTGACAATCCCAGCAGTTGGCCGCGCCGGACGCGCCCATCGCGTGGCTCGCGCCGTGGATGCTCGCGGCGTAATCTTTTGCCTCCTTGTCGTGGCAGCCGGAGCAGTCGGGCGGCGGCAGGTGGCTTTCATGGACGAGGTCTTTGATGCCCGCGTGACAATCCACACATGCGAGTCGCGCATGCACCGATCCGGCAAACTGGTTTGTGGGGAAGAGTCCCAGCGGAACCGATTTGCCGTTCACCGTGCGGCTGGTGGTGGGATCTGTGTGGCAATCGAGACAATCCCCATTGGCGAACCGTTCCGCGGCGGCGGCGGAGAACAGCAAAAAGCAAAACAAACTTCCGGCAACCATCGCCCGCACGGCCCGGCTGGGCCGGTTGCGGAACGGCGAAAGCCGCCGGGCGGGTTGGGTTGGACTTTTATTGTTCATGTCAATTGAGCTACCGCGTCGGCAATTCTCTCATTTCCCCCCGGCAAAATTTACTGACGGCGAAAAACCCGCGCCCGGGCTGTCGCTCGCCAAGGTTGGTGGCCAGTCCGGGCAGATTCGCTTCACTTGGATCCGTCCGCGCAATGGAACGCCGCACGTCAATTACTTTTTGAATGTCCGCATATACGTGACGAGCGCTTTGATGTCGTCATCGGAGATGCCTTCGGCGGGTTTCATCGCGGTGTTGCCGTCTTTGTCTTTCAGGCCTTCCTTGATGGATTTGAATGCAGCATCGTCTTTCAACGCATCCTGCACCTTGGCATCGGAGTAATCTTTCACTCCCAATTTTTTGCCCATTTTGGTGTCGCCCTTGCCATCCGCACCATGGCACTTGGTGCAGCTCTGTTCGTAAAGGGCCTTGGAGTCCCCGGCGCGCGCGGACAAGGTGGCCACAGCCATTACCGCGATGCTCAACATGAATAGTTTTTTCATAATATGTTCGTGTTTTAATTGTGAATCCGGCCCGGCTGCTCCGGGTCACTTGCCTTTGGCGTGCGGAATTTCAATCCGTATTGACACCCTGCCGCCACGACAACACACATGACCCAAAACTTGCCGAACGTTCGCGCTGACAGTTTCATGGAGCCGGCGATGTCCGGCATCACCGATCTTGTCAAAGTGTGGACATTTATTGGCTAGTGCCGGCAAAGCAGAACATTGGGTAAGCAATATGTCCGTCAAACCGGGGCAAGGCCGATTCTGTATCCGCTGGTGGTGCGCGGCGCGGCGCCCACTTTCAGAACCAAGTTGGCGGAAGGGGTCGTTTCTGAACCCTTATTGTCGTCTGGTGATCAAGGCCGTAAGGGTGGATTCGCCACCCTGCAAAAACAACCCCCAATCGCTCTCGGAATTACTAACGAAATACCGTATGAAAACAGGCTTTACTATGGAAATCTTGGCTGCAAAGCTGGGCGTGAGCTTGGGAACGCTCAAAAATTGGGAATGTTGCCGAACCAAACCCGGCAGGCGATTTTGGTCGAAAATCCGAGAATTGGATGAGAGTTCGATTCCCTTCACCCGCTCCGGTTTAAAATTGGCGTTGTGCAATCCTCACATAGCTTCTTTCTGATTCGACTCCTCACGCGAGAGGGTAGCTCTGTTGGGTATTGAACAACGGCAAATTCGCATAAAATTCAGCCAAAAGACGAGAAAACCGAAATATGATAAACCGTTGCCAACAAGCATAAAGACGATTGGCGACTGGATTCAAGTCAAACGCCAAGAGAAAAACCTAACACCCTGCCACTTGGCGGCAAAAATGGGTATTGCAACGGCCTTGGTTCGCGCATGGGAGGAGGACACCAGCCAACCCGATAACCGACAGTTGAAGGTTTTGGCTAGCTTTCTAGGGCCCACATCCATCGTCACGGCGGCGCGAAAGGCTTGAGCGACGCCTCATGGCGCCTTCATGGCTTGGCATCGGCGAGGAAAAGTTCGCGTGGCTTGTCGAAGCCATCAATCTCGACGAGCACGGATTTTTCGCGGATTTCCAAGCAACGCACTTTGATGGTTTTGCCGGAGACTTTGACGGGGGCGGTTTCGCCCTGTGAAAACGTTGTGCCGCCGATAATGGCCAACCGACGGTCTACCGCCCCGCTGAGGCCAGAGAGTTTGATCTGCGCCACCCAAGATGGTTCAGGCAACTCATCCTTGCCCGGCATGTGCGGTGTGAAAGCAGCAACGCGCTTCTTGGCTTCCGAGATTTGGTCGGGTGTCATTTTCAGAATCGCAGAGTCGCGAATCGAACGACCCGCGATGGTGGCGGTGTCAATCATTGAGCCTTGCGCGGCAAAGTCGCCCCATTTGTATGCCTCGACCAAATCCGGTTTCACGAGCTTGCCTTCGAGGCAGATACTGGCGAGGTCAGCCTGGCCGCGTTTGTCGCCTTGGTTCGCAGCAAGCGTGGCCCATTTGAGAGCTTCCTCGCCCATGGCGGCGCGCTGCGCCGGCGTGCCGTTGATGCTGATGCGACTGCGATTGAGCAGCATATCGCCGAGCTTGCCCTGCGCATGGGCATAGCCTTGTTCGGCGGACTTGCGATACCAGAATTCGGCCTGCTTGATGTCGGTCCGCAGGATGAATTGCTCGGCGAGCTTGTCCTGGGCGGCGGGATCGCCAGCGTCGGCGGCAGCTTTGATTTCGGCAAGCGCCGAACCGGAATATTGAGCCAAAGAGGAAACCCGGCAGCCAAGCACCATGAGCAGGATGAACAACGCGCGCCAATGCACGAGGCGAGTTTAATATATCAAGGCAATGAAGCAAGCGCGCTGCCTGCGAACAAGCCGCCGACCGAGTCCTTTACAGGGAGAAATGATGTAGTGCGCTGCTCACGCCTTTCATGCCTCTAAGCTATCAAGCTATGTGGCAATGTCAATATGAAATATTATAGTCCCCCAATTTACAAACTCACACCAGCCCTGCTTTCGTTGCAGCTAGTGAGGTAACGTGAAACTGTTGCGGAGCTATTTATCAAATAGCTGGCACAAGTCATGCTACTGGCCGCCGTTTGTTGGCCAAACGGACATCCAATAAAGATTGCTTCGTGTAAGTTCCTCCATTCTCTGTCCATCTTTGCCGTATAAGATGAACATATCAAAAAGACCATCTCCGTTCTTGTCAATGTATACATATCTATGGTATGGTGAATTGTCATAGTAACTAGTCATAACGCGCCTTAAGACGCTCCCGTTTTTATCACAGTATGTATCCAAAACATCTAAGCCCTTTTCAGCATAAGTGATTGCAAATCCATTTGATGTGGCCTCTCGGTAATACATTGGCTTATCTCCCTCGCTTATTATGTAATCAGGAAACTTATTAGTTGTGGCCGTATCAGTGCGAATATATATATTAAGGTGAAGTGGATCGTATTTTGCGACAAGTTTGTAATCTCCGGTAATAGTTTGTTGCTCGTTTTCACCCTCCGACCCCCATTTGTCTGCTTTCGCCAAAATAAAGACTCCAATTACAATAATACAAATTATTATGATTAAATATTTTGTCATACTCATGCACTCTCTACTTACAACATAATTTATGTTTTAGCTTCTCACTTGTATCAGTTCTTCTCTTGTAAACCTTGTCGCAATTGTTTGCTTCCATAAACCCAATCCCACCGCCTAACTAACAGACCGACTAAACGAAACGAACTGTTTTCGGGCTAAATAGGATATCGTTTTGCAGAAAGGTATACGGGTGTATTTGGGCAATCTTTCAAAAATGTTGAAAGATTCTGAACCCGGGAACGTAATAGCTGGTGGGCAGTGATTTCGAATTGAACCGGCTTTGCAGTTTTGAGTTGTTCGCAACCTATTGCGTATCAATTTTTTATACTGTGAGTTGGGGCCGCTTTATACCAGCTCCGTTCGAGGGTTAAAGGAAATAAAAGGAACAAGGCATAAGGGCGGAGCTGGTATTGATGATAAAAGAATCGCGTTGCGACTGCTGTCATTTTCTTTCAAGAATCTTTTGCCCTTCTCGCAAAGCCCGATGCATTTCAACAGCCGAGGCGTAACGCTGCGCGAGGTCGGGTTGGCAGGCCTTCCTTTGATGGAGGAGTTTGCTTGGGCCCCAAGGAACGCCGTCTTTCCAGTTCAACTCCTCTTTCGCACGCTTGAGTTGGGCCATGGTTTGTTGCAATTCTTTATCAGGTGACAGCGGGGATCATTGCTGCTTTTCAAATCAGCGATCCAGCATCTTACGCACTTTGCGTGTAAGCGTTGCGGGTGTATAAGGTTTGGACAGGAACTCAACTCCCGTTTCAAGCACTCCGTGGTGCGCGATGGCGTCATCCGTGTAGCCTGAAGTGAAGAGGATTTTGATGTCGGGATACGATGTTTTCAGCCATTCCGCCATCACTTTGCCGCCCATCCGCGGCATGATGACATCGGTGACCACCAAACGAATCGGTGATCCTTTATGTTCGTGCGCCACCTTTAATGCATCTTGGCCGTTGTTCGCGTGCAGCACGGTGTAGCCCTGCGCTTTCAACACACCCGCAGCCAGATGCTTCATGGCTGGCTCATCTTCCACGACCAGCAAGGTTTCCGTCCCGCGCGGCAACGGCCCGGTCTGAACCGATGTGGCCGCGACATCCAGCGGCTGCTCGACTCGCGGAAAATAAATCTTGAAGCTCGCGCCTTTGCCAACCTCGCTCTCAACGTCAATGTGGCCGCCGGATTGTTGGACGATGGTCCGGCAGGTCGCCAGGCCCAATCCGGTGCCTTTGCCCACGGGCTTCGTTGTGAAAAGCGCCTCAAACAGACGCGCTTTGACTTCCTTGGTCATGCCGGTTCCCGTGTCGCTGACGCTGAGCATCACGTAGTCGCCAGGAATTATGCCCGTGTGTGCGTGCGTGTAGTTTTCATCGAGCGTGACATTGCTGGTGGCGATGGTGAGTTTTCCGCCATTGGGCATGGCATCGCGGGCATTGACGGCCAGATTCATCAGCACCTGCCCGATGTAGCCGGAGTCGGCCTTGATGTGTCCGATTTGTTTTCCTGGAACAATCATCATTTCAATACTCTCGCCAATGAGCCGCCGCAACATTTTGTCCAGGTTTTTCACCGTGTCATTGAGGTCGAGCACGACAAGTTGCACCTTTTGTTTGCGGCTGAAGATGAGCAGTTGCCGCGTCAACCCGGCTGCTTGCTCCGCCGCATGCCGGATCTCCTCGGCATATTTTCGCAGCGGACTGTCCGGCTCAAGGTCCTCCGTGATCAATTCACCGTAGCCCATGATGACGCCCAGTATGTTGTTGAAATCATGCGCCACGCCGCTGGCGAGCTGTCCGATTACTTCCATTTTTTGCGCTTCGATAAACTGCGCCTCGGCCAGTTTCGTCCGCGTATCGGCTTTCACTGTCCGCGCCTCCGCCCGCATAATCTGCGTGTCGTGGCCGGGCACGTTCTCGTTTTGATGATCGCTGCTCATGATTCCATCCCCACTCATTTCATTTCCCCTTCAAAAGAGGGCTAACAATAGCCGGTAACTCGCGCTAAACCGCAAAGGACAGAGGTGTCCTTTCCTCCGGCTTCGCTCAAACGACATGGCTATTGGGTTTCAGAAGCCATCCAAGGCTTCCTCACCTAATACAGGTTATACGGACGAAAATGGGAATCTTTCAAAAAATCTGCATTGAGGGGTTATGCAAAGAATGCAGACCTGTGACCTCTGTCATTTCCTTTCGAGACATTCTTGTGCTTCCTGCAAAGCCCGATGCATTTCAACAGCCGAGGCGTAACGCTGCGCGAGGTCGGGTTGGCAGGCTTTGAGGACAATGGCGTTCAATGGCAAGAATTCCACAGGGTCTTTGCTCTCAACGAGTGTTGTCGCAATTTCAGGGAAAAATGCCGCGTTGCGACCGGTGCTCAACACGTAGAGCACCATGCCCAAGGCATAAATATCCGCCTGCGGCGTGCCCGGGCGTTCTGGCGGTGGAGGCATATAGCCGGGCGTGCCAACAGAAGTTCTTTCTTGATCGGGTGGTCGGATTTCGGCGATGAGTCCCAAATCCGCCAGTTTGGGCCGGCCATGCACAAAAATGATGTTCTGGGGTTTGATGTCACGATGCGTGAGTCCCTGCCGGTGGAGAAAGTCAAGCGCATCGGTCAACTCAAGGCCGATTTGCACACACTCCCGAACCGGCAATCTTCTTCCGGGGGCGTGTGCGCGTTCGTTGACCAAATCGCGCGGCTTGTAAGTGGACGGCTCGCGCTCCCAGCCGGGTTCAAGCGGGTCGCCCAATTCCATCACATAATAAAAATATCCCGTGCGCTTTTCGCTGACAAAATCCACGCGCAACAGACCGGGATGTTTATCTGAAATGGGTTTGTATCTGCTGACGCCATTAAATTCGCGTTCGTAAGGATCGGGGTTGTTGTCGAAATTCGCCAGATAGACGGCTTTCAGCGCCTGCCATTGCCCGGCTGCGTTCCGCGCCAGCCAGACTTTTCCATAAGCGCCTTCACCAAAAGGCGTGTTGAACAATTCGTAACCGGGAGCGTCCGGCAATTCGTCAACTGCGGCAGCTTTCAGTCCGGCGACGCGAACACGTGGCTTTGCCATCACCAGCGCCCATGCCAAAGCGCACGGCACCTGTCCTCCAGCAATTGTCAGCCACGGAAACCAATAGTTGGTGAAATAGCTCCATGAAACCGCTCCGAGCGCCACAGCCAAGGCAATAACCGCCGCGAAAATACAGGCCATCAGCGGTCGCATCCGGCACAATCCGCCGCCCAACAATGTTCCAGTTATCATTAAAACCAGCGCCTCCATCCAGAAGGCCGGCCGCCGAAGCCAGTCGTTGTTCATCAGATTCAGAAACGAGGTCAACATTATTTCAACGCCACCAGCCGATTCACCGGTCCAGCGCGTGTAAGGCGTGCGGAATTCATCGTTTTCACCGTCCATCAATGATGTCTGCGGTTGAGTTCCGATGAACACGACTTTATTGCGGAAATAATTTGTCGGTTGTGCCACCGCGAACCGGTAACTCAATTTTGTCCACGCACCATCCCGGCCATAGTAACGGAGCCATTGCTCTTGCGGTTCTTCGTTTAATCGTGCGCCTGCAAGTCGCGCGGCAGTCCAGGGCAAGCTCGGGCTCGGATATGACCCCGGAGATGGGAAAGGCCAGTGCCGGCGCACAGTTGAATCGAGGTCCGGATCAAGCCAGGCCACACCGCAATTGCTTCCGGCTGCGTTAAGAAACAATTCCTCCGGTAAACTCGGTTGCGCGCCAATCAGAGCCGGATGCGTCACTTGTGCCTGTCCGGCCATCAATACGATGTGGCGCTGCCGCCGGATGGCATTTGCGAGTGCTTCGTCTTTCGCTGGATCGGGAAGCCCCCGGAAAAAGGAATCAAACACGACAAGATCAGCGCCATCGTCAGCCAGCTTGTCGAGCAATTTGG
>PLZL01000396.1 GCA_003152145.1 Limisphaerales bacterium | reverse complement strand
CCGCGTGGGCCGTCATGGGCTTGTGTGCGTTCGACGACCCGGACAATCCCGTCCTGAAGCGCGGCATCGAATATCTCATCCGCACGCAAAACCCCGACGGCTCGTGGAGCGAGGATGAGACGACCGGCACCGGTTTCCCGAAGGTGTTTTACTTGAAATACGATATCTACCGCAATGCCTGGCCGCTGCTGGCGCTGGCGACCTATAAAAAAATCTGCCAGCGTGGCAACTCCGCGGATGGCCAGCCACATCTGGCGATGGAAAGTTCAACCGACGCGATTCGCGCCAAATGATTCGACGGTTAAATCGTGCGGCCCCATCGCAAAGACGGGAATAGCCCCGCTCCTGCAAACAACGCGTCGCATTTTTTTATCGTGAACCGATTGACCAGCCAGCACCCACATTTCCAACCTTCACCGTCATCGCAGCAATCTTGCGACGGCGATGATTGCATTCATTGGTAACATTTTGTCCTTTTGCCGCGTCCCTATCAGGTGAAGAATGGACACGGCAATTGTGTGACCTGCGCATAAACCAACAAACCACCTGGCCATCAGATTCATCCGCATGAAACCAGCGCCGAGGCTTCATCCTTTGTGAAAAGTCCGATGATATTGCGTGGTCCAAACCGGCCGGATTTGTGCCGCAATGAATGTCTTGCCGATATTCTTGCCGCCACGGCTCGACTTCGGCCCGGACACCCCGCGCTGATCTGGGGCGAACGCATTGTCAGTTACGGCGAGCTGGACGAGGCCAGCGGGGAGATTGCCGGCGCATTGGTTCGGCGCGGCGCCACGGTGGGTCAAGTTGTGGGATTTTGGATGCCGCGCGGCGCGGACCTGTTGATGGCGCAGGCGGGCATCACCAAGAGCGGCGCCGCGTGGCTGCCGTTGGATGCAGACACGCCGCTGGAGCGTGTCAAAATCTGTCTGCAATCCGCCAATGCTTGCGGGCTGGTCACCGATCGCGATTGGCTGCCGCGTCTGGCGGAAATGCCCGTGCCGGTTTGGGCGGTCGAAGATTTGCTGGCGGAAAAAAATCCGGTTCGGCCAAACATGATGGCAAAGCCTTCCGACCCAGCCTACGTCATTTACACGTCGGGTTCGACCGGCCAGCCGAAGGGCATCGTCATCAGCCACCGCAGCATCTGCCATTTTCTTCGGAGCGAAAATGACCTGCTCGGCGTGTGCGGCAACGACCGCGTTTATCAGGGATTCTCGGTTGCGTTTGACATGTCGTTCGAGGAAATCTGGATTTCCTATTTGGTTGGCGCAACGCTGTGGATTGCGCCGCCGTCCCTCGTCGGCGATCCTGATTTGCTGGCGCAGGCGCTGACCCGCGAACGGATTACGGTGCTCCACGCGGTGCCGACTTTGGTGGGGCTGATCGGCGATCCGCTGCCGACCGTCCGGCTCATCAATCTCGGCGGCGAAACCTGTCCCGATGCGCTCGTCAAACGCCTGGCGCGACCGGGGCGAAAATTGTTCAACACCTACGGCCCGACGGAAACTTCCGTCTCCGCCAGCCTCGCGGAATTGAAACCTGGCGAACCGGTCAGCATTGGAATGCCGCTGCCGAATTACGGTTTGCTCGTAGTGGATGAACAGCGCCGCCCATTGCCGGCCGGCGAAGTTGGCGAGCTTTGCATCACCGGTCCGGGGCTGGCCATCGGCTATCTCGGCCAGCCGAACCTGACGGCGGAGCGATTTGTTCCCAATCCCGCAGCCGAGCATGACGGTGAAGCGCGAATGTATCTGACCGGAGACTTGGCGCGTATTCAACCTGGCGGGCCAGTGCATTGCCTGGGCCGGGCGGACAGCCAGGTGAAAATTCGCGGCTATCGCGTCGAGTTGGGTGAAATTGTTTCCGCGTTGACGGCCCAACCCGGCGTGGCGGCGGCAGCGGCCATCGTGCGTCCGCTGGGGGTCATGGAGCAAGTGGTCGCATTCATTGTTCCCGCCGCCGACCGGAAAATTGAACCGGCACAGCTGCGACAAGCGTTGGCGGCGCGGCTGCCGCATTACATGGTCCCGGTGCACTTTGAATTCGTGACGGAATTGCCGCGTTTGACTTCCGGTAAAATTGATTCCAAGGCGCTGCGCGAAATTCCGCTGGCAATTGCCGCCAAGCCAACCGCCGCCAAGCCACCAAGCAACGAGGACGAGGCCGCGCTTTATGCGGCACTGGGAAAACTTTTCCCCAGCCAGGCATTTCATCCCGGAGCGGATTTTTTCCAAGACCTCGGCGGCCATTCATTGCTTGCGGCGCGGCTGGTTTCGATTCTCCGCGACGATGCGCGCTACGCTACTTTGGGCGTGCAGGATGTTTATCGCGAACGCCAGTTGGCGGGGATTATCCGCGCGATGGAACGCCAGCGCCGACAGAAGCGGCAAGGCGCCGCTCCGAAACGCGCGGCGACGCCATTGTGGCGGCGTTTCGGCTGCGGCCTGGCACAAGCGGTGGTGATTCCCTTTTTCGTGCTGCTGCACATCACCGACTGGCTCGCGCCGTTTTTTGTCTATCATTATTACACCGGCGACGAAGGCGACAGCATCCCGCTGGCGGTGTTGTATTCGCTGGCGACGTTTGTGCTGGCGCAGTTAGTCAAGTTTGGCGTAGCCATTGCGGGCAAATGGCTCGCGACTGGCCGGCTGAAGCCCGGTCGCTATCCGCTGTGGGGTGTGACGTATTTCCGCTGGTGGCTGGCGGGCAAATTCAGAGAACTGCCGGACGTTTATCTGCTCGCCGCGACACCGTGGCTGCCGCTGTATTTGCGCGCATTGGGCGCACGGATCGGGCGCGACGTGATGATTGACACGATCTCGGTCGGCGCGCCGGAATTGCTGGCCATCGAGGACGGTGTGAGCCTCGGCACATTCGTAAACATCGAAAATGCGCGCATCGAAAGCGGCTGGCTGGTTCTCGGAACGGTGCAATTGAAACGGGACTCGGCGGTGGACTCGTATGCGGTGCTGGAAGAAAACACCGTGCTGGGCGAGCGCGCGCGGTTGTGCGGGCAATCCGCGCTGGCGGCGAACAAAAGCATTCCCGACCACGAAATCTGGGAGGGCGCGCCGGCGCGGCCTTCAGAACAAGTAAACGAACCGTTGCCACCGCGGCCACGGGCAACCTTCGGGCGGCAGTGGGCGCTGGCAGCGCTTTTTGCGGTCACGGCAATTGTCGTGTCCGTCCTGTTCTTCCTCCCGACGTTTCCGGCGTTCATGCTGATTGACTGGATGGATGCCCACACGATGGATGTCTTCGACTCCGAGCCAAGCCCGCCGGTGGCCTTCGGCTTTTTCTTTCTGCTGGCGATTCCGGCCAGCGCGTTGTTTGTTTTTCTGACGATGCTGGTCACGGCAGGATTGTGCCGGCTTCTGCCGCGTCAAACCGAGGGAATTTCATCCATCCACAGCCTGGCCTTCTGGCGGAAAAGATTTGTGACCTTGATTCTCGACAGCAGCTTGCGGGTGTTGCACGGGCTGTATGCCTCGGTTTTCGCGCCGATGTGGCTGCGGCTCTTAGGCGTGAAAGTTGGGCGGCACGCGGAAGTATCCACCGCCGAAGGCATGGTGCCGGAATTGTTGAGCCTGGGCGACGACAGTTTCATCGCCGACGGCGTGATGCTGGGCGACGAGGAATTGCGCGGCGGCTGGATGATTTTGAAGCCGACCCGCGTCGGCAACCGCTCGTTCGTCGGCAACGGCGCTTACGTTCCCGACGGCGCGACTGTGCCGGACGATGTGTTGATTGGCGTGCAAACGCGCACGCCCAAAAACGAACAACTTAAATCCGGCCAGACCTGGATGGGTTCGCCACCGTTGTTGCTGCCGGCGCGCGAACAGTTGGCGGGCTTTCCCGTCGCGCTCACGTTCCGCCCCTCGTGGCGGCGCCGACTGGGCCGCGGCCTCGTCGAAGGTTTGCGCATCGTGCTGCCGCTGGCGCTGGTGATTGCCACGGGCTATCTCATCGTGGTTTTGGTGATGCCGCTTGCCGAGGACGACGGATGGGGAATGCAGGTGGCAAGTGCACTGGCCCTCGCCGGCTGCCTGTATGGCTTGGCCTCGTTTCTAATTGTGGTTGCGCTCAAATGGATTCTGACCGGCCGTTACCGCCCGCGCGTCGCGCCGATGTGGACGCCGTTTGTCTGGATCAGCGAAGCCGTCACCAATCTTTATGAATCGCTCGCCGTCCCGAACTTTCTGGACATCTTGCGCGGCACGCCAATGTTGCCGTGGGCGCTGCGTCTGCTGGGCGTGCGCATCGGCAAGGGCGTTTTCCTGAACACAACCGACCTGACGGAATTCGACTGCGTGCGCATCGGTGACGAAGCGGAATTGAACGCCTGGTGCGGCCCGCAGACGCACCTGTTCGAGGATCGCGTAATGAAAATCGGCACCGTCGAAATCGGCGCGCGGGTGACTATCGGCGCGCGCAGCACGATTCTTTACGACACCCACATCGGCGACGACGTGCAACTCGGACCGTTGACGCTCGTCGCCAAAGGCGAACGCCTGCCCGCCGCAACCCGGTGGGAAGGTTCGCCCGCCGCGCCCATCCAGGAAAAATGAATCCGCCTTCCCAACTGATTTTTCAATGGCCGGAATTGCCACCGCTGCCACCGGTCGGCCAACCGGTGTTGATTCGCGTCGTCACGCCGGTTGCGCGTCCGGCGGCCCGGCAGGAGTTGCGGGCGGCGTTGCGCCAAGTGCTGACAACTTGGAGCGGTCTCGCGCTGGAACAGTTGCCGCTGGGCGAATCTCCCCGCGGACCGCAGTGGCAGGGTTTGCTCGCCGGACATCCTTTGGACTTCAGCCTGTCCTACTGCGATGGAGAAGGATGGATCGGCTTAATTCGCAGTGGCGCCATCGGTGTTGACGCCATGTCCGTTCAGCCCATTGCCGAGGCGGAAGCCGTGGCCTGCCATTACCTTGGCCTGAACGCCTTGGTGAGCATCCGCCAATCCTGTCAGCCAGCCCAAGCCTTCGCCCTGGCTTGGACGAAACTCGAAGCACGCCTCAAATGCCTGAAACTTGAACTGACCGAGTGGAACGCCAACCGGACCGCCACTTCTGCAAACTACTCCAGCCGGGAAATTCTTTTTGACCACCGCACGGCGATTGCGGTGGTGACTTCTGGTTAAGCTGCAAGAAGCTCATGGCTTGCGATTATCGGTTGGAACGCCGGGCTGGATTTGAATCCGGCTCTCCGACTTTTTCCCTCAAGCACCCCAAAATCAGTTTGCGCTTTGCGGCCGAATTCGACCGCCGCGACCAACCGTCATCTTGATGGTTTTGCCATCGCGACTGGCTTCGACCTCGAAAGTCACGTCGTTATTTTCAGCGTGCCGGGTGATGCTGACAATTTCGTTTTCGCTAAAATGTTCGCTGATGGTCTTCCGGGCAGGCGGAGCAACCTCCTCCAGTTTCACTTCGTCCTCGCGGGAAATCAATTTGCCGTCAGGGGCAATTTGTAGATGAACGTTATGTTTGTTAAGTTCGCCCTCCGCCTCGTAATAAATTTGTCCGCCCTCTTTGGTTTTGCAGATGGAATCATAGCCGTCCGGGCCGAATTCGCTTTCAATAAATGCGCGCACCGGCGCGGGCACATCGGCGATTTCGATGTCCAAGCTCCACCACCGGCCGTTTGCGTCTACCGATAAGGAATTCGTCGAATTGCCCGCGGGGATTTCCAAATCGTAATACGGCTCTTCATCCTCCGTCACCCGAAAGAACCCGACCGGCTTGATGTCTTTGAACTCGGTGTTGACGATTTGGCGCACCGCCCGTGGCAAATCGGTTTCAGAGACTTGAAACCAGATTACCCCGCCTTCGCTCGTGAAGGTCAAGCGGCGTTCCACCTCGTCCTTTTTGAAAATCACATCGTAATTCGTCTCACCGTCCTCAACCGTTCTCTCAACGCCGGTCACCAAACCCAATGATGACTCGGCCTTGACCGCTTCCTGAAGCTTGCTGGGAAGCGCAGACAACGGCACCGGATCGGCTTCAAGCTGGCTGGAAAAAGCGATGGTCGCAATGACGACAATGGCGGGAAATGGGTTCCGTTTGATCATATTCATAAAGCGGCAACGGATTGCCCCTCTTTTACACCCGCCACGGAAGGAAATCAAGAGATTCAATGGGGCCAAACCAGCTTCAGTGCGGACGTGGCAGGCACACCGGCACCAAGGCCGCGTTGAAAATGCGCAGGTTGCTTTGCGACCCAGATGGCCGGTGTAGTCGGCGCTTTGCGCCAATCCAATCGAACCGCAGGCTCGACACTGCAACACCGGCCTACGCGTTCCATTGAAAATTCTTTCGTCGAGGGGAATTTGCCTTTAATTTCCCGCCGGATGCTTGAGCAAACCGTCCAGATCGTTTCCAACGAGCGCGACACCGACCAGTATTTCCGCCTCGTGCTGCGCGCGCCGCAAATTGCGCCGCTCATTCAGCCGGGACAGTTCGCGCACGTCCGCATTTTACCTCTGAAGGACGCCATGCTCCGCCGGCCGTTCAGCATTTTTCAAGTCACGGGTGACACGTTTTCCATCCTTTACAAAGCCGTCGGCAAAGGCACGGACGCGCTTTCGCAAATGCGCACGGGCGAGGAATTGAGTGTCATCGCGCCGCTCGGCCACGGTTTCAGAGTTCCGAAAGCCGGTGGCGAAATTCCGTTGCTCGTTGCGGGCGGCTACGGCATGGCCGCGATGTTCCTGCTCGCGCAACGCTCGCCGCAGAAAGGCATCGTCTTTGTCGGCGGACGGCGGCGCGTGGACATTTTGTGCGAGAAGGAATTTGCCGCGCTCGGCTGGGACGTTCGCGTGACCACCGAGGACGGCAGCCACGGCGAAAAAGGATTGGTCACACAACCGCTGCTGGCGGAATTGAAGCGAAAAGAGGCCAAGCGCATGGTGCCCCACCGGAAGGTGTTTGCGTGCGGTCCGACGCCGATGCTCAAGGCCGTCGGCAAAATCGCGGAAGACTTCAAAGTGCCGGCCGAGCTTTCGATGGACGAGCACATGTGCTGCGGCGTCGGCGTCTGCCTGACGTGCGTGATTCCAGTCAAGACCGGCGACGGCTGGGAATACCAGCGCACCTGCACCGAAGGNNGATTCGCGCAAAATTTTATGGGAGACCGCCAAATGAATTTATCCGTCAAAATCGGCAAGTTGAAGCTGCAGAATCCCGTCACTGTGGCATCCGGCACTTTCGGCTACGGCGTCGAATACGCACAGCTTCTTGACCTGAACCAGCTCGGCGCGGTCGTGGTGAAAGGCATCCGGCTTGAACCAGTTCGCGGCAATCCGACGCCGCGCACGGTTGAAGTTGCGAGCGGATTGATCAACGCCATTGGCCTGCAAGGACCGGGCGTGGACGGGTTCATCAAAAAACATTGGCCGTTCCTCAAGGAATTGAAAGTGCCGACCATCATCAACATCTGGGGCACGACGGTTGAAGAATACGCTGAGGTCGCGCGACGGTTCGACGCGCTTGGCGGTGTCGGCGCGCTGGAACTCAACGTCTCCTGCCCGAACATCAAGGAAGGCGGCGCGCATTTCGGGACGGACTTGAAATTGCTTGCGCAAGTTGTAGCCGCCTGCCGAAAAGCAACGAAGCTGCCGCTCATTACCAAGATGAGCCCGAACGTCGTCAGCATCGCGCCTT
>PLZL01000359.1 GCA_003152145.1 Limisphaerales bacterium | reverse complement strand
TGCCCACCAAGGCGCTGCTCTACGCCGCCGAAGTCATGCACCTCGCCAGCCATCCCGATCCGTGGGGCATTCGCGCCGGGAGTGTGAGCTTCGATTTCAAAAAAGTCATGGCGCGCAAAAATGCGCTCATCCAGGATTTCGCCGATTACCGCGTCCAGCAACTCAACAGCCGGAAGTTCAAGTTCATCCGCGCGAATGCGAAATTTCTCGATGCGCACACCGTTGAATTAAATTGTAGTGTTCGGCCTGTGGCCGAACCGGATCGAGCCGCAGGCTCGATGCTACAACTCCTCACTGCCAAACACTTCATCATCGCCACCGGCTCGCGGGTCGCGCCACCTCCACTGCCACAACTTTGCGATGTTGGTTATCTGACCAGCGATGAAGCGTTGATGCTGAAGAAATTGCCCAAGTCGCTCATCGTCCTCGGCGGCGGCGCGGTCGCCTGCGAGTTCGCGCAATTCTTCGCGCGCTTCGGCGTCAAGGCCACGCTCATCCAGCGCAGCCGGCACATTTTGAAGGAGTTTGATGTGGAAGCCGGGATGGAGATTGAAAAAGTTTTCCAGCGCGAAGGCATCCAGGTATTCACCGGCACAAAGCTTTTGGATGCGAAGCGCAAAGCAAAATTGAAAACCGTTTCATTCGAGCACAAAGGCAAAACTGTTTCGATTTCAGCCGAAGAAATCTTTTTCGCATTGGGCCGCGTGCCGAATACCGCGTCGCTCGGTCTGGAAAACGCCGGTGTGAAAACTGAAAATGGCCGCATCGTTGCGAACAGCAAAATGCAGACGAGCGCGCCGCACATCTTTGCGGCAGGCGATTGCACCGGGCCGCACGAAATTGTCCACATCGCCGTCCAGCAGGGCGAAATCGCCGCGCGCAACATCGCGAAACCAAAATCGGCGAGAATGGATTATCGGCTGCTGATTTCGATTGTCTTCACCGAGCCGCAGGTGGCGTTCGTCGGTCTGACGGAAAAGGAAGCCACCGCGCGCAAAATCCCATTTCTAGCGGCAAGCTATCCGTTCAACGACCACGGCAAGTCGCTCATCATGGAAGCGAAGGATGGTTTCGTGAAATTGCTGGCGAACCCCAAGTCCGGCGAAATCCTCGGCGGAAGCTGCGTCGGGCCGGTTGGCGGCGAATTGATTCACGAAATCGTCGCGGCGATGGCCAAGTGGATGACCGTTCACGAACTCGCGGCGATGCCGCATTATCATCCGACGCTCGCGGAAATCTGGACTTATCCGGCGGAGGAACTGGCGGAACAAATTTGAAACGGATTTTATTTTTGCGGCGCTTGCCGAAATAATGCTTTGCGTTTCCAGACCACAATCCCAACGAACGCGGCGTAAGCGAGCGCCACGACCAGATTGAATGTAACAACTTCCGCCGCCGATGCGATACGCGAAATGTCTGAATCCGTTCGTGCCAGGTATTGGTGATAGTTGAAAAAAAACAACGTCAGCAAACCCATCAAAACTGGATAGTAAACGAACCAAGCGGAACGTAACGATTGGAAACGTGGGTAGTTTTGCCATTGCAGAAAGCCCCGAACCAAACATAGAACCATAAAGGCCGATATTAAAATGGCGTGTCCCAAATGCTGTTTCCATGACTCCTGTGTCACCACGAATACAAGCATCCCGATTCCCAATGCCATAAACTTTACCGCTTTTGATCTGGCTTTCGATTTGGCGTCGGCAGTATCAGCTATGGCATCAGTAACCTTTCTGGGCATGGTCCATTCGGCTGCCACAAAGGTGTTATCCTCAATTTGAATCTGCTGCCGCCGACGGGTGTGCCAGGCGAATATCACCATCCCATAGACACAAAGAACAAAAAGGCCTGCGGCCAGCAAGAATTGAAGGTGAAGCGGCGTCTGAAAAAAATTAAGTTTCATGGCAACAAAAAATGGCGCAAACACTGCCAGACTTATGAGCATTCGTTTACCGAAGACCCGGACTACGAATTGCCGTTCGCGCGGCGATTTGGTGTCCTCTGCCTGTGCCTTGAAAGAAACCATAGCGCCGCCGAGCATCGCAAACAAACCACCCAGCGTCCCGATGGTTGCGACGCCCTTCGCGGCCGCGCCGCCTTTAGCCAGCGCAACGCCAACCGTAGCCGCTTTTGCGGAAGCGACAGCCATCGGCAGCGCGGCAATCACGCCCAGCGTAAAAGATTTCCCCGGCGCAGTTTTTTCCAGCGCGCCTTCGACAAAAGCCAGCACTTGTTCGTGCAACAGTTTTCTTCCGCGCGACAGCCGCTGTTTCACGGTGTCCTCGGTCAGTTCCAGACTTTGTGCGACGGCTTCAACGGACTGGTGCTCGCGGTAAAACAGAACGAGCGGCTCGCGGTAGATTTCCGGGATGCGTTCGAGCGAACGCCAGAGAATCGCCTGTTCTTCGTTGCTGATGGTTTGCTCGACCGGCAACGGTTCAGTCGAATGCGATTCGGGAATTTCTTCAAGTGATTCGGCACGATGGCTCGGCTCGCGCCTTTGTTTGCGCAGCGAATTGTTGATGAGGTTCCGCGCGATGCCGCAGAGCCACGCGCGCAATTTTTCCGGCTCGCGCAACCCGGCCAGTTGTTTCCACGCGGCGACAAACGTTTCTTGCGCCAAATCTTCGCTCTGGCTCAAGCTGCCGGTGGCGCTGTAAGCCAGCGAGCAGACGAGCGATTGATAACGCACGACGATTTGCCCGAAGGCATCGCGGTCGCCGGAAAGGCTGGCGCTGACCAATTCAGCATCGTTGTTTGCCGCCGCGGAAATCATTCTGGCTGTCATCATATCGTCGCATCAGTGGCAGGAAAGCGCGAAGAGGTGACAGGAAATTTTTATGAAGCGTTGAGCCTGTGGCTCAATTGTCGAGCCGCAGGCCCGACGCTACAACTTCAACCGGCAAATTTCTTGAGAATTTCCTCCGGCGTGAAACCGTGCAGCTTGATAGTCTTGTGCCGCGAAGTCTGGCCGCGAAGCAATTCAACCCGGCCGCGCGGGCAATCCAGCTTTTCCGCGAGCAATTCAATCAATGTCTGATTCGCCGCCGCGTCCACGGGTGGCGCGGTGACTTTGATTTTTAATTCATTGCCGAGCGGTGCGCCGATCTCATTCTTGGAGGCGCGTGGCTGGAGCTTCACGGACAGCAGCACGCCATCCGGCTGCGCGCGGAGAAACGGCGGCGTCATGGATAAACCTGCTGGTAGCTGATGAACGCGATTTGCCGGCTGTCCGGCGACCACGACGGGACGTTGATCGTTCCCTGGCCGCCAAACAATTTTGCCAGCACGCGAATCGGACCGCCAACCGCCGGCATGAGCCGCAGCGTGACATCCTTGTTCGCCGGGTGGTCATTCGACTTCACGTCTTTGGTGAACGAGATAAATACGAGCCAGCGCCCGTCCGGCGACGGGTGGGCGAACCAGTTGTTGTAGTCGTCGGACGTGATTTGCGTCTGCTCCGAGCCGTCGGGCTTCATCTTCCAGATTTGCATCGTGCCGGTGCGTTCGGAATTGAAGTAAATGTATTTTCCGTCCGGCGAGTATTCCGGGCCGTCGTCCAGTCCGGGCGCGGTGGTCAGCCGCGTTTCCTCGCCGCCGTCAGCGGGGATCGTGTAAATGTCGAACTCCTTGTTGCGCTGGCCGCAAAACGCGAGCGTCTTCCCGTCCGGCGACCAGCCGTGCCAGTAGGACGGTCCCGTGGGCGTGATCTGCCGCGCCGGGCCGCCCGTAGCGGGCACAATGTAAGCGCGCGAGGTGTTGCTGATGCTCTGGTCGCTAACGGCGAACAGCGTGCCGTCGGGCGAAAAGCCGTGGTCGTTGTTGCAACGGATGGCCGTGCCGGTGTCCAGCACTTCCGGCGTGCCGCCGGTGAAGGGCAGCTTGTAAATCCGGTTCCGGCTGTTGAAGAGAAAATATTTTCCGTCGTGTGACCAGTTCGGTGCCTCGATGCGGTCGGCGGTGTGGTAAATCACCCGGCGGTCACCGGTGGAGACGGCGATGGTTTCAAGCGTGCTTTCCACTTCCAGCCTCGTGCCGGCGCCGGTTGACAACGGCACCAGTTCGACGTTGGAAAAGACAGCCTGTGCGTTCGTCCGGTTGTCGTGCGCGCAAATGCCCAGGCCGGCGTAAAAATCACCCTCAAACGGGATGCGCAGATTGCCGCCGGGTTGCAGCTTGCCGTCCTTCGGCTGCACCCACATGGAAATGTAATCCCCGCGCTTTTCGAGCCGCACGCTTTCGGGCGCGGAGACGCTCGACTGGATTTCATGCGTCACACCGGCGGGCGTCTCGCGAAATTGCAGCGATGTCAGCCCGATGCCGTGAACGGCCACGTCCGCGTAGGCCGAACCCGGCTCCAGCGACTGGCGGATGACCAGGCAGGCCTTGCGATGCGGATTTCCGTTCCTGCCGGCGAACTGAATGTTTGCCGTGAGCGTGAAATCGCCCGTCATCTTTTTCCAGACGAAGTGAAACGCGTCGTTGGTGAACCAGATGTTTTCGCCGCCGCCGGTGATGAGATATTCGCCCCTGGCGGGATCAAAATTCAACGAGCCGGTCCTGGCGGTGCTGCCGATGTCGCCCTGGTCCGAAAAAATTCCCAGGTTGGTTGAATCCGCATTTGCGAGCGTCGCGTTCCCAAGCAAAATGCCGAGGGCCAAAAGCCGCCAGGTATTGAGTGTCATGCGGTTTATTAAAGCAAACCGCGTGCAAATGCAAAGCACTTACCGGCGCGCGTTTGGACTTCCTGCGTCAGCATTTGGGAGAAATCCGGCGCCGGCTTCAATCGCGCCGGANNATTTTAAGGCGGAGCGAGTTCGGGTTTGGGGCGCTGGACGTCAGCATCAGCGCGTGAAAACAAAAAATTATATCATTTCTCTGGCGATAGCCTCGATGGTCTTGGTTCTTGCCGACGCCTCCGAGCATTTATATCGGGCTTGGATTGATGGAAAGGCTCTGACTATTTTGAAACCGGACGACCAGGATTTCGAGCGCATACAAGATGAATCGCACGAGAATTGCGAGTTTGCTTTTAACGATGCTCTCGCCTTTGTAGCACAGGGAATAATCATTTTCTTGACGATAAAGGCGAAGCATAATGCTTCGCCTGATTCAAAATAATTTCAAACTGAGCCACCGCTGAAAATCCGGCGGCCTGCCGGGAAGTGCCGCCCGTAGATTATTTGTCCTCGGGATTGATGAATTTGAACGCCGCCGCCGGAAGTCAAGATAACCGGTTGGTTTGAAATCGGGTTCCGGGAAACAACCGCGCAATCCATTGAGAAACGCGGATCATGAAACTTGCGGACAAACCCAGCCGATTGCGACGCTGGAGTGACGCGCCGTGCGTCTGGAGTTGTTCGACAACTTTCGTGCGGCCAAACATCGCGGCGAACATCAGCGGGGTCATGCCGCCGCCGTTGTCGGCGTCAATATCTGCGCCGTGTTCCAGCAGCAGGGCGACAATCTCTTCGTAGCCTTTGAACGCCACTCCGCCGAGCGGCGTCTGGCCGCGATCATTCCGGCGATTTGCATCCGCGCCGTTTTCCAGCAGCATTCACGTGGTTTCCGCGTTGCCGTTGGAACTCGCGAGCATGAGCAGCGTCCACGCTGTCAGCAACAAGGTCACTAGATTCAGCATGCCGACCGCCTTCACCTGAGAGGCCAGCAAGCAGCCGATGGCTCTATTGACGAAAGATCAGCGGTTATACGAGGTCGAAGCGATCAAGGTTCATCANNTCATCACCTTGTTCCAGGCCGCGACAAAGTCGTGAACAAATTTCTCCTGCGCGTCGGAGCATCCGTAAACTTCCGCCAAGGCGCGGAGTTGGGAGTTTGAACCGAAGACAAGGTCGACACGCGTGCCGGTCCACTTGAGTGCACCCGTTTTGCGATCGCGACCTTCAAACACGTCCGCGTCCTTCGAGGCCGGCTTCCACTCCGTGCCCATGTC
>PLZL01000477.1 GCA_003152145.1 Limisphaerales bacterium | reverse complement strand
CGTTTCTGGTTTTGTTCAGCGGGCAAAAAAAGGCGCTGCACGCGCTGGCGGCGCTGGGCGCGTTCGTGCTTGTGCTGGCGCCGTGGGTCGTTCGCAATTTCGTGGTCAGCGGCACGCCGTTCGGCACGGCGAGTTTTGCGGCGGTGGAAACGACGCTTTTGTTCCCGCAGTTCCAACTGGAACGGGCCATCCATCCGGATTTGGGGCATGTGCTGTGGTTGTCGCCGTATCTCCACAAGCTTGTGACCAAAGGCCAAAGCATTCTGACGAATGATCTGACCCGGTTCGGCGGCAGTTGGGCGACCTTGCTGTTTTGGGCGGGTTTGCTGTTGAGTTTCCGGAGCATGGCCGTCCGGCGGATGCGTTATTTTCTATTATTCTGCCTCGGCACGTTCATTGTGGTGCAGGCGCTGGGGCAAACGCAGCTTTCCGTCGAATCCCCGGAGGTGAATTCCGAGAACCTGCTCGTGCTGCTCGCCCCACTGGTGTTCCTCTACGGCGTCAGTTTGTTTCTCACGCTGCTGGAGCAAATGAATCTGCCGGCGCTGCAACTGCGCTATCCCATCATCGCCGCGTTTGCGGCCTTGTCCTGCCTGCCGATGATTTTTGTAATGCTGCCGCCGAAAACATCGCCGGTGGCGTATCCTCCGTATTTTCCGCCGGACATTCAGCAAACCGCGAGCTGGATGAAGGAAAACGAATTGATGATGAGCGACGTCCCTTGGGCGGTCGCGTGGTATGGCCAGCGCCAATGCGTGTGGTTGACGCTGAACGCCCAGGACGACTTCAACGCCATCAATTATTGGATGAAACCCATTCAGGCGCTCTATCTCACTCCGGAAACGATGGACAGCCGGTTCGTTTCAGACTGGGTGAGGACCCGCGAATACAGTTGGGGCAGTTTCATTCTGCAAGTGGTGACACAAAACCAAATCCCGCCCGGTTTTCCGCTGCGCATCGCGCCAAAAGGATTCTTGCCGGAACGCCTCTTCTTGACCGACCGCGAACGTTGGAAACTGATGCCGCAATAAAATCACGCCGCCGCGCGCCGCAACCGGTCGGCAATGCCGGCCCACTCCGGCGACCCCGGCGGCGCCTCGACGACAATCCCCTCCGCGCCCGCCGCGTCGCAGCGGTGCAGCTCGGCATAAATCGCCCGTGCGAATGCCTCCGCGTCGCGTGGAATCACGCTCACCCGCGCAAAATATTCGCCGGAGGGAATTTTGGTGTGCGCGATGACGTGACAAGTGGCAAGTGACATGTGACAAGTGACAAGTTGGGATTTCAAATCGGCATCGTCACGCCAGTTTAAGACCAACAGCTTTGCCTTCGGCGAATAGTGTTTATTCAGCAAGCCCGGACTCCGAAGTGCTCCCGGGGTTTTGTTTTCGGAACTCTGAACCTTGAACCCTGAACCCTGAACTTCGCCGCAAACGGCGGCGAGCGATTCCGCGTGAATCATGCCCGGCCGCAAAATCCGCGGCGGGCTTGCGCTCAAATCCAGAACCGTTGACTCAATCCCGACCTGCGACTGGCCGCCATCCACAATCAACCGAATTTTGCCGCCTAGCTGTGCGCGAACGTGCTCCGCGTTCGTCGGCGAAACGCGGCTGGACAGATTCGCGCTCGGCGCGGCGAGCGGGAAATCGCATTCGCGAATCACGGCCTGAATGAACGGATGACTTGGCCAGCGGACGCCGACCGTCATACTGCCCGCGGTCACAATATTCGGAATTTTTTCCGCGCGTGGCAGGACAAGCGTCAATGGGCCGGGCCAAAATGCCCTCGCCAGTTTGTCCGCGCGCGGCGGCCAGCTTTTCACGTAGCGTTTCGCCATCTCATGGCTGGCAACGTGGACGATGATTGGATTGTTTGCCGGACGGCCTTTGATCTGGAAAATTTTAGCGACCGCTTTTTCGTCCAGCGCGTTTGCCGCGAGCCCATAAACCGTTTCCGTCGGCAGGGCGACGACTTCGCCGGCGCGCAGCAGTTCCGCCGCGCGCCGGACGGCTTTTTGAAAAAGCTCCGGCGTGTGCGTGGACAGGATTTCGGCGGTCACGCCCTATTCATAGTGCAATGCGTCTATTGGGTCGAGCTTGGACGCTTTCCACGCGGGATAAAAACCGGAGATGACGCCGACAATCGTGCTGGAAATGAACGCAATGACAATCCAGACGCTGGGAGTCACGGTGGGCCAGTCTTTGAAGAAGGCGATGAGCCATGAAAAAATCATGCCGCCCGCGATGCCGATGGAACCGCCGATGGCGCTCAACGTCACCGCTTCAATCAAAAATTGCACGAGGATGTCCGCCCCGCGCGCGCCCACGGCCATGCGGATGCCGATTTCGCGGGTTCGTTCAGTCACGCTGACAAGCATGATGTTCATAATGCCGATGCCGCCGACGATTAGAGAGACGGCGGCAACACCCGCCAGCAAAAATCCCATCGCGCGTGAAGAGGCCGAGACCCGGTCCATCAGGTCCGCCTGGTTGCGCACGGTGAAATCCGGTTCCTTGCTGCGATGCCGCGTCGTCAGCAAATCGCTGACTTCATTCTGCGCTTGAATGATGGCCTTGTCACTGGAGGCTTCCACCAAAATGTCATTCAAAAACGTGCGCGTCGTGATCCGGTGCATGTGGCTGGTGTAAGGAACAATGACAATATCATCCTGGTCCTGGCCGAAGAGGTTGAACCCTTTCGGGGTGAGCACGCCAACAATCTGAAATGGAATGTTCCGAATGCGCAGGGTTTGTCCGAGCGGATTTTCGCCCGGAAACAACTGGTCAACGACGGTTTTGCCGACGATGGCGGATTTGGCGAGGCTGCGCACATCCTGATCGCTGAACATCGAGCCGCTGGCGATGGTGCGATTGACGATTTGCGGATAATCCGGCGATTCGCCCATCACTTGCGTGTTCCAATTCAAGCCGTTGGCGAGAATTTGCGCGCGGTCACGAACTTCCGGGCTGACGGCGAGAACATGAGGCAACTGGGCGATTGCCTTGGCATCTTCAACGGTCAGCGTCGGCGCGCTGCCCCAGCCGCCGCGCATGGCGCCCTGGGTGAAATTGCCGGAAAAAACGGTGACCACATTTTCGCCCAGGCTGGCGACCTGATCCTCGATTTGTTTGGTTGCGCCCGTGGTGAGGCTCACCGAGCCGATGACGGCGCCGACGCCGATGATGATGCCGAGCATCGTCAGCAGCGAACGCATCTTGTTCCGGCGCAAGGCGCGCCCGGCGATTCTTAACGAGGCGAAGATTCTCATGACGCGAGTTTCACTGCTTGTTGTTCCTGACGAAGCCGCTGCAATTCCGTTTCCGCGTTCAGGCGGCTGGCCACCATCGTGTCGCTGACGACGTTGCCGTCGCGCAAAATCACGTTGCGCCGGGTGTAGCGCGCAATGTCCAATTCATGCGTGACCATGACGATGGTGATGC
>PLZL01000307.1 GCA_003152145.1 Limisphaerales bacterium | reverse complement strand
GGCACTTGAGCGCCTTCATGAAACCGTGTTTGTCACTCATAAATGTTTTCTGTAGCGGCGACTCGGTAGAGCGCCGCAATTATTCTTTCAGTTAGCGGCGGTCTGCCGACGCGCCGCTACGATTTCAAGACAACAAAAAAGCCCCGACTCGTGACGAGAAGGGGCGACAAAACGGTTGTGCATCTCTTCTCATTTTTCCCAAGCTAATGGTGCTTGAGCTGGAATTGGCACCTGNNTCCGTCAAATCAACGGATGCGGATAAACTGATATGAAACTGGCAAAGTGTCAACAGGATTTTTGCGTTCAAAAAAATCATTTGACGGAAGACTTCCGCAGGCGTATAAATACTGGCGAATTGATGGATAAAAGGGCAGTTAGCGGCACAACACCAATCTCGGTTCCTCACCAATTAGTTGTGCCGCAAGGGTTGTTGTGTGCTTTATATTGTGGTTTTTGCTTTACTTAAACCGGCAATTTTGTTTGATTAACCGAAAGCTAGGTCATGTATCTTAAGAATTTAACCCTGTTTGGGTTCAAGTCCTTCGCGGACAAAACCGCGCTGAATTTTCAGCCCGGTGTTACGGCCATTGTCGGGCCGAACGGCTGCGGCAAATCCAACGTCTCCGATGCCATCCGCTGGGTGCTCGGCGAGCAGTCGGCCAAGGCGCTGCGCGGCGGCGAAATGGCCGACGTGATTTTCAACGGCACGGACGGCCGCAAGCCGATGGGCATGGGCGAAGTGTCGCTCACGCTCGGCGACGTGGACGGGGAAAACTTGCGGGCGGCGGGCGTCGAAGTTACTTACGACGAGGTCACGCTCACGCGCCGGATTTTCCGCGACGGCAACAGCGAATATTTTCTGAACCGCACGCCTTGCCGGCTCAAGGACATCCAGTTGCTGTTCATGGGCACGGGCATCGGGCGGACGAGCTACAGCATTCTCGCGCAGGGCCACATCACGCAGATTCTTTCCAGCAAACCGGAAGACCGCCGGATGATTTTCGAGGAAGCCGCCGGCATCACGAAGTTCAAGAGCCAGAAACGGGAATCGCTCCGCAAGCTGGAATACACCGAGCAAAATCTTTTGCGCGTCGCGGATTTGATTCGCGAGGTGAAGCGGCAGATCGGATCGCTCCAGCGCCAGGCCGGCAAGGCGCGCCGTTACAAACAGATTTCACAGGAACTCCAGCATCTCGACACGCAGCTCGCGAGGCATCAGTTCGATGTGTTGCAGGCGGAGATCACGGAGAAAAACTCCGCCGCGGAAAAATTGCGCGGCGAAATTGAAACCGGTTCCGCCGGCGTGCTGCATTCCGAAGACGAAATCAAGCAATTGCGCGAACGGCTTTCGGAACTGGAACATGAAATCGCCGCGATGCAGCAGCGCGGACTGGAATTGAAGGGTGAAACGGACCGGCACGAGAGCCGGATTCAGTTCAACGAGGAACGCCTGCGCGAACTGGCATCGCAAAACACCAAGGCGCTCACGGATATCACGCAGGCCGAGGAACGCAGCCGCGCTGCGCAGGAGGAACTGGCAACGGTCACTGAAAAATTGTCCAAGTCCGAGGCCGCGCTGGCGCAACATCGCCTGACGCTGGAGACTAGGCAGCGGGCATTGAACAAGGTTGAGGAGGATTTGAAACACGGGCAGGAATCGCTGCGCCAGGCGCAGGCCGATGCGTTTGCCGCCGCGCAGGATGTGACGCGCATCCGCAATGAAATCACCGCGCTCGATTTGCAAAAGCAGGGCAATAGCATCCGGCTCGAAAAACTTTCCGCCGAGAAAATCCAGCTTGAGGAGGAGCGCACGCGGCTGGAGGCGCGGTTGCAGGAATTCACGGCGAGCGTCGAGGTTGAAAAGCTGAACGCGCAGACCAAGCGCGGTTCGGTCGAGCAGCGGCAGAGCCGGCTGCGCGAAATCCAGGACGAGTTGCATCAATCCTCCGCCGAGCAGGACCAGTTTTTGCAGGCGCAGGCCGAGAAGCGCTCACGGCTGGGCGTGCTGGAGCAACTCGAAGGCTCGCGCGAAGGTTTCGATGCGGGCGCGGTCGCGGCGTTGCGCCAATCGCGTTCCGTCATCGGCTCGCTGGCCGACCGCATCCGTGTGCCGGAGCAATTTGTGGTGGCGATTGAAAACGCGCTGGGCCATCACCTGCAGCTCGTTTTGACGGAACAGCCCGAATCCGCGCAGGCAATTCTTGCCGATTTGAGCGCGAACAAAACCGGGCGCGCGAGCGTCGCGGCGCTTTCGATTGAAATTCCCGATGACAAGCAACTCGTGTTCGGCGGCGAATTGTTGCCCGAAGAAAATAAAGCTGCGGCTCAAAGCGGTTTGAAAGAAGGCCAGATTGTCCGCGCATTGGATGTTGTTCAGGCCGAACCATCCGTGGATAAATTGTTGAAAGCGTTGCTTGGCCGCACGTTCGTCGCATCCGATCTCGCAACCGCCACAGATCAGATTCAAAACGGCCACGCGGGTTGTGATTTCGTCACGTTGACCGGCGATTTGTTGAGCCGGCACGGCGTTTACACCGGTGGTTACTTGAACGGCCACGGCAATCCCAAAGGCCCAGCCTCAATTCTTGGCCGCAAGAATCAAATCACCGAGCTGCAAAATGAATTGACGGAGGTCCAGAACCGCGTCGCCGAAATGAGCCGCCGCCGGGGCGCGCTGCTGGGCGAACAGACCGAGCTTCAGGCCGGCTTGCAGCAGGCACAGACGGAATTGCGCGAGCAGGAAGTCGCCATTGCCACGCGCGAAGGCGAGTTCAACGCGCTGCAAAATTCCAACCGCCTGCTTTACCAGAAAATCGAGACGGTCGTCTTTGAAATCCAGAGTCTCGC
>PLZL01000400.1 GCA_003152145.1 Limisphaerales bacterium | reverse complement strand
CATCGCGCCGGGCATGGGCCTCCGCTTGGATGACGCGAAGGGCACCGCAGTCGACGACCAGGCGGAGGGGCAGTATTGGGTCGTTAACGGCCATCACTACAACAGCGGCTGCTGCTTCGACTACGGCAACGCCGAGACCGACAGCCGCGACGACGGCAACGGCACCATGGAAACCACCTACTACGGCAACGCCAACGCCTGGTATCACGGGAACCCCCCCGGTCCGTGGGTCATGACCGACCAGGAGAACAACCTAGTGGGTTGTGTCAACACGAATAGTTCCTCCAAACTCTGCGGAGACCTGCCGAACATCACCTGGCGATTCGTGACGGCGATCGCCAAGGGCGAACCGCACCACTGGACCTCCATGGGCGGAGACGCACAGAATGGCGAACTGAAGGTCATGTTCGACGGACCGCGCGTCAACTCCACCTATGACCCGATGCGAAAGCAGGGGGCCATCCTCCTGGGCAATGGCGGTGACAACAGCAACGGCTCTCAGGGCACCTTCTATGAAGGCGCAATGACGGCCGCAGGCACCTTCCCGTCGGACGCCACCGACCAGAAGGTGCAGGCCAACGTTGTGGCTGCCGAATACGACGTGCCGCGGCTGAGCCTGGCGCCAGCCTCGGCAACCGCCACGCCGCCAGGGCTCCAGACGTTCTCAACGGGGTCCTCGCAGGACACCACCTTGACGTTCAGGAATACCACGGGGGCGCCCGCGGTGGGAGTCAAGTTGAGCATTTCCGTGCCCAAGCATTGGACCGCCGTCGCCAAGACGTCGGCGACGATCGCTGGGCCGGTCGCGCCTGGCGCAAGCGTGAGCGCAACCTTCAAGATCACCTCGGGGCCGGCGGCCTTCAACGGCGATCTGGTCGGCAACGCCTCGTGGACGAGCCAGACGACCGGCGGGAAGCAATCCGAGACAACGACCGAAAAGGTGCGGAACGTCAGCCCGATCAAGATCAACGAGTTCGCTATTAGCTCCGGTTCTCCGGCCAACTCGACGAGTTCGTTCATCGAGCTCTACAACGCCGGTGCCAGTGACGTCGACATCTCCCACTGGACCCTGACCGAGCACCCGACCCAGCAGCCCATCTTTTCGTCGGTGAAGATCCCGACCGGGACGAAGCTCGCGGCTCGCGGCTTCTACCTGCTCGGCCTCGCCAACTCCGGGCTGGCGGTCCCCGCGCAAAAGGGTGATACCACCATCAACGTCAGGAGCACGACCGGCATGTCGGTCGGCGATACGATTGAAATCGACACCGGCTCCAGCGTGGAAACTCGCAAGATCGCAAGCCTCGGGACGGCAGCCCGCAACAACACAGTGCTTTGGCAACCCCTTCCGGACGGTCCGGTGATCACGATCCCCGTCGGCTTGACCAACGTGCCTTTCATCGGCGCGGGTGGAGGTTTCGGCGGCGGGGGTGGCTTCGCGGTCGAGGTCGGCCAGAAGATCGGCATCGGCTATGGCGCCACCTTCCCCGCCGTGGCGAAAGACGTGGAAAAGTATGAGGTGGTCACGGTCACCGCAGTCGGCAAGCCGGGCACGCAAGCATGGCTGGCAGCGGACGCGAAAGCCGGCGAAACCAACATCAAGGTATCATCCGTCGCCAACATTTCAGTCGGTGACAAGATCAGATTGGACATCAACAGCGTCGGACATGGGATTGAAAGCGTCACCGTCACGAAAGTCGGCACGCAATCGGCATTCAACCCCAACAACGCTCGTAGGGGGGATCCGGGCACGGGCCTCGACCTGGCCGCCCCGCTGAAGTTCAACCATGCGGCCAACATCCCCTTCAGTGCCCGGGGAACAGGAATCAGCTTCCAGCCGGCGACGGCCTTTGCCCACTCGAGCAACGAGCCCCTCCAGCCACTCGGCACCGGCATTACACTCGACAGCCCCCTGGCCAGCGACCACGCCATCAACGCGGTCGTGCGTGATGCCGTGGTCACGATCGCGGGCTACCAGGGGACTCCGGCACCCAACCAGTGGTTCGGGGGCCCCGCCCTCTCCCCCGGCGCCGGCAACATGGTGCTGCGTGACGCCGCCGGCTTGGTCGTCGACAGCCTCAACTACGGCGGCCTCGTTGACCCATGGGCCGCCGAGGGCTACCAAGCCGCCTCCGGAGCAGGAGAGAGTGGCAGCTACGTGCCTGCGCCCGGCGCAGGCAGAGGGGGCTTCGGCGGGCGGGGCGGTCCGGCCGCCGGCACGCCCAATCGGAGCGCGGGCCGCTTCCCGGACGGCGGCGACACCGACAACAACCGCCACGATTTCCTGTTGCAGGCCGCCACCACCCTGCCGGCCGATTCGGCCGCCGGCGCGAATAATATCAAAGTCGCCAACGTGGCAGACTTTGGCGTTGGTGAGACGATTATTATTGATACGGGTGCGAACCGCGAGACCGCCATCATCGCGACGATAGGCACGGCCGGCGGCACCACGGTGCGCACTGCCACCGTCGTGGGCGCGACTGTTATCCCTGTTGCCATCGCGGCAGGCTTTAGCGCCGGCCAGACCATCACCATTGACAATGGCACGAACCTTGAGACGGCGGTTGTCGCCTCCATCACCGGCGGCGGCGGCGGCCGCGGCGGCCTTGGTAGCGCCACAATCACCGTCGCCGCGCCGCTTGCTATTGCGCACGCGGTGGGTGCACAGGTTTCCGGCACCGGCATCACCCTCGCCACTGCGTTGAGCCGGGCGCATGACAGTGGGGCGCAGGTCGCTGGCAGCGCTCCCACGCCCGGTGCGCCCAACCAGTATTACAGGCGACCTCAGTGAGGACGCCTGTGGAACTGAATTAAACGGTGGTAACCGGAGACCGTCCGGTCAACACAGATTAAAGCTCCGCGGCTCGATGGCGGGTCGCGGAGCTTTTTGTTTTACTGCGAAGATTACGCTGGAAAGGATCGAAACTTGGTTGCCAACGAAGAAATGACTCGTTTTCGCCGGTCCTGGCCCTGGTGGCGCTGGGTCTTGACGGGTTTGAACGCGCTGGCTCTGGCGTTGAGCGGCTACCTGGGCTGGCACTATATGATGGGCGGGTCGGTGATCGGCTGCGGCGGCGGGAGTCCATGCGACAACGTGCTCAGCAGCCGGTGGTCGGCGGTTGGAGGAGTGCTGCCCGTCAGCGGTTTGGCGGCTGGGGCTTACTTGGCGTTGCTGGTGGCCAGTCTTTTCATTGGTTCGGCCACGGAGGCGCCGGTCCGGCGGCTGGCTTGGCGCGCGATGCTGGTTCTGGTCGGGGCGGCCGCCGGAAGTGCCGTGTGGTTCACCATCGTGCAGAAATGGATCATCGGTTCCTTTTGCCCCTATTGCATGGCCACACACATCACCGCCCTGCTACTGGCGGCATTGGTAATCTGGCGAGCGCCCAGGCAATTCGACGACAGTTCAACCGATGTCGCGCCAACAATTCCCGCGCCTAAGTCCGCTTCGGTGACAGTTGTTCCACGGCGCGTCATTGGCCGTATGCCAGCGATGGGTTTCGCCTCGGTCGGTTTGGTCCTGGCCAGCATCATGGCGATATGCCAGGCCACCATCACTCCTCCACCCGAATATCGCGCTGGCGAGTCGAAGGATAATCTGCCCGCCGTTGATCCCCACGCCGTTCCACTGGTCGGTTCACCGGACGCTCCCTACGTCGTCACCCTGCTCTTTGATTATAAATGCCCTCATTGCCAGCAACTGCATTTGATGCTCGATGAGGCGATTCGCCGCTACGGCGGCAAGGTGGCCTTTGCGCTGTGTCCGACACCGCTGAACACCAAGTGCAACCCTTACATCCCCCGGGACGTGGATGAATTCAAGGACTCCTGTGAATTGGCCAAAGTTGCCCTGACAATTTGGGTGGCCAAGCGCGAGGCGTTTCCTGCCTTCGACCGCTGGATGTTCTCGTATGAGTCCGGCGACCGCTGGCACCCGCGAAGCCTCGACGCCGCCAGGGCCAAAGCTGTCGAATTGGTCGGCCATGCGAAGTTTGATGGCGCTTGGGCCGACCCCTGGATCGGCCGGTATATGCAAACCTCCATTCGGATTTACGGCGACACCGTCCAAGGCGGCAACACTGCCGTTCCCAAATTGGTTTACGGCTCGCGTTGGGTCACCCCCGAACCGAATGACGCAGACGACCTTGTTTTGATATTGCATGACAGTCTGGCGGTGCCCAGGCTCTAATCTGAGGGCGTATGCTAGAGCCACGATGGTCAACGCCCCGGCCCAATTCAACATGCGACTGATGGTGGGGATGGAAATCCACTTAAAGCCATGCCAGCAATTGTTCCGGGCGGGCGATTATCGCTCACAATCGGATATCTGGCATCAAGTGCAAGGGTCCCCTTAGCGATTGGGGTATTAACGAGTAAACTCTCAGAAACCCTTGATTTTAAATGGAGCCAGTTGTCGGATTTGAACCGACGACCGACGGTTTACAAAACCGTTGCTCTACCACTGAGCTAAACTGGCCCGTTGCACAATCCTTTTACGCGGCGCGGCGCGATTTGGCAAGTTCACATCCGCACGGCGCGAGAATCGCATCCGTCATCCCGTGGATGATTTTCTTGTCCGCCGGACAAATTGTCGCCAGCACGCCGCCCAGTTGCGGGCGTGCCGCGTCGCCTTCGCCGGCCACAAAATAATACGGACACAAACGCGCACGCCCCTTCATCGTCGCGGTTTGATTTTTTTCAAAATCGAACCATTCCGCCCCGACCAATCTGGGTTTTTCGTAGCGTTGCAAAACAAACGGCGAACTTGAGAAGGTGGCAATCGCCCGGTCCACCGCCGCGCTCCAGTCCGCGTGCGACAAATCGCTGCCCAGATAAACCCCGCGTGCGCCCCACGCGTGCTCGGAAAAACCGGACACCTTCAAAATCAACTCGCGCTCCTTTTGTGAAAGCGTCTTGAGCTGCTGCCAGTCCGTCAGGTTCAGTTCGGGAATCGCCGAGTGCGGCGGCAGCGGCGCCGGGTCCACGAGCCAGGTGTAAGGAATCACCTTTTTCAATCGCGCCAGAAAACCTTCGCCCAGTTCATGCCGCCAGAATGATTGCAGGTTCCGATTCCACAGCAGCGCGAACAGCATTTTCTCCTCGAACACCGGCTTCGGCGGCGGCGTCACGTGAATCTTTTTTTCCGCCGCCAGCTCAAAAATCCATTTTGCGTTTGGCACATTTGCCAGGTCGAACAATTCAAAGAAGCGATAAACCGCGTCGCCCTCTTTGAAATCCAAAAATTCTGAATTCTGAATTCTGAAGTCTGAAGTCTTCATTTGCCCGGCGAGCCATTCCATTTCCGGGCGATACGTCGCCGACTCCTCGGAGACGACGATGTGAACTTGCTTCGCGTCGCCAAAAATGGATTCAAACCCGCGAATCATCCCGTCCGCGCCGCCGATAATTTCGGAGTTCGGAGTTCGGAGTTCGAAGTTCGAGTAGATTTGATTTAACCAGGCGGTCAATCCAATGCCGCCCGGCACCGAGTCCAGTTCCGTGATGCTGATGCCGTTTTCCGTCAGCAAAATGTCCGGGCGAATCACGCGCGGCACATCGCTCTTGAACGCCGCGGAGCGTTGAAGCTCAATCAGCCCGGCGGGTTTGCTTTGATCGAGCCAGCGTGCCACCCATTCCAGCTGTTTGCCCTCGACGCTTTTGCGGTAAAGCAGATTGACCGCGCGATAGAATTGCAGCAACACGCGGCCCAGCGATTCGATTTCCTTTGCCAGACTTTCGTCCAGCGGAAATGGCGTCGGTGAAATGCGCCAGTCAAGCCCGGCGAACAAGCCGCCCGGTGGAATTTGTTCGCGAACGAAACGCGCATTGTCAGCCGGGGAATTCACGGGAAAAATTTCACGCAATCAAGACCGCACCTGTCCGGTGCCGATGCCAATCCATTTGTAGCTCGTCAATTCCTCCAGCCCCATCGGGCCGCGCGCGCCGATTTTGTCGGTGCTGATGCCGATTTCCGCGCCCATGCCGAACTCGCCGCCGTCGGTGAACCGCGTCGAGGCGTTCCAATAAACCGCCGCCGAATCCACCTCAGCTAGGAACTGCTTCGCGTGCGCCTCGTTCTTCGTCACGATGCTGTCCGAGTGCGCCGAGCCGTAGTAATTGATGTGGTCAATGGCCTGCTTCACGCCGTCCACGACGCGGACGTTCAGGATGTAGTCATTGTATTCGGTAAAATAGTCCTGCTCGGCAACCGGCTTGAGTTTCGCCGATTTGAAATTTGAAATTTCCGATTTCAAATTTGCCAGCGCCGCCTCATCACCACGAATTTCGACGTGTTTTTCAAAAAGTCTTGCGCCGATGGCGGGAAGGAACTTTTCCGCCACCGTTTTGTCCACCAGCAGCGTCTCCATCGCGTTGCAGACGGCGGGGCGCTGGACTTTCGCGTTCATGGCGATTTCCCCGGCCATTTTCAAATCGGCGTCGGCGTCCACGAAGACATGGCAGACGCCTTTGTAATGTTTGATGACCGGAACTTTCGAGCAATCGGCTACGGCGCGAATCAAACCCTCGCCGCCGCGAGGCATGCACAGGTCAATGTATTGCGTGAGCGAGAGCAGTGCGCGAATCGCCTCACGGTCGGTCGTTGGCACGACTTGGATAGAGTGTTCGGGAAAGTGCGCGAGCGCGACTTTGCCGGCGTCAATCATCGTTTTGGCGATGATTTGATTTGAGTGCAACGCTTCCCTGCCGCCGCGCAGAATCGTAGCGTTGCCGGACTTGAAGCAAAGACTCGCGGCATCCGCCGTCACGTTCGGGCGCGATTCGTAAATGATGACCACGACGCCGATGGGTGTGGAAGTTTTTTGCAGCCTCAATCCGTTGGGCCGGACGCGCTCGTCGAGAATTTTCCCGACCGGATCAGGCAGCGCCGCAACTTCGCGCAATCCTTTGGCCATCGCGGCGATGCGTTTGTCATCGAGCTTGAGCCGGTCGAGCATGGCGGATGAAAGGCCGGATTTCGCGGCGGCATCCATGTCCAGCGCGTTGGCCTCCTTGAGCGCGGTGCTGTTGTGTTCCAACGCCGTGACCATCGCCAGCAAACAGGCGTTTTTCTCCGCCGTCGTCAGCTTGGCGAGTTCGCGTGACGCCGCCTTGGCCTGTTTGGCCAGCCGCATCATTTGTTCCGTCAAAGTCATGCAGGAAGAAGGTAAGCCAAAAAGCCAAACTGAAAAGTGCGAAGTTTCCAGATTTCAGGCAGCCGGATTGTTTGACGGCCTCCCAGTAGTAATATTTTTCATGGCAATTTTTACTAAATGGTTGCCAAAAAAGGGAGAGCCTGTTTCCGGTTTTGGTTGAATAGTCGCTGCGGGATTGTGATGGTTATGGTGTGTGAAAAGTTGTGGTTCTTTCTCATACAGAATGAGTTGGGAAACTGGATGGATTGGATTGTTTCAGTTTCCTGTGGTTTGGTTTTGATTCGGGCGGACAGTCGTTTCTTCAGCGGGATTCTTCATCCCCACCTCCTTGGCGACTGTCGCCCGAATCTTTTTTTGCTCAAGAATTCAAAGCTCACCAATCCAAACCAGCGTGCCGACGGGCAGCAAATCGAAGAGCGGAACCAAATCCGCATCGGCGAGATGAATGCAGCCATGCGACGCGGGCTGGCCGATGGATTTTTGGTCCGCAGTGCCGTGGATGTAAATGTAGCGCGCATGCGAATCCACGTTGCCGCCGCGATTGAAGCCGGGTTCGAGTCCTTCCAGCCACAGAATGCGCATGGTGATTTTGGCGTCCGCAAATTCCGGCTGTGACGTGTGGCCGACGACCTGGCGCGATTTGAAAACCGTTCCCGCCGGTTTTCCCGCGCCGATTTTTTCCACAATGCGATGCAATCCGAGCGGCGTGCAATTCGAACCTTCCGTCTGCCCGATGCCGAAACGCGACGTGGAGCAGGAAATTCTTCTTACGAATTTGTTCTTCTCAAAAAGCGAAACGGTTTGCTCGGCGACACTGACGATGAGCACGAAACGTGTCGGCATAACCGCGTTCTTTTCACAAGCGACCCAAAAGTCTTTTAGCGGATGCGATGAAATCGTCACAAGTTTTTCGGTTGCAGCCGACATGACTATTTCAATTTCTTCACCAGCACCTTGGAATTTCTTCCGCTTTGGTCGTATTTTTCGCGGCGCGCGGGCGNNGCGGCAAATCGTCGGGCGTGCCTTCGGCAAACCCGCCTTTGGATTGAAAATACGTGAACGCCTGCGTCGAGAGCGTGAGGAGTTCGGTCAGGTTCATCTCCCGCGCCTTGTTTTCGACGAACTGAATCAGTTTCCGCCCGATGCCGCGGTTTTCGTGCAGCGGATTGACATAAAGACACGCCAGTTCGCCCTTTTTCTGTTCGGGATAAACGTGCAGCGCCACGCACGCGACCGGATTTTTATCAATCTCAAAAATGAAATAATCGCCGAGGTTTTTTTCAATGGCCGCCCGGGTGCGCTTGACCAGTTCCTCCGATTCGACCGCGGCTTTCGTCAGCAATTGGATCGCCCGCACGTCCTTCTTCATCGCGCGGCGGATTTGCTGGTAATCGTTCGCGTAAATCAGCGTGCCGATGCCTTCGTTGGAAAACACCTCGGCCAGCAACCCTTCATCCACGCGGCCATTGATGATATGGATGCGCGGCACGCCAGCCTTGCAAGCCGCGACAGCGTGAAGCGCCTTGGAAAGTTGTTCCGGCGCGATGTCGTTTTTTTGCAGCGCGAGGACGGATTCAAGATCGGCGACCAGCATCTGGCGGATGAGCCGGCCCTGGACGAGGATGCCGTCCTGCGTCGTGATGAAAATCAATTTGATCGCCTTCAGCGCCTCGGCCACGGCCACCGCGACGCCGTCGGAATTCACGCGATACGTCTTGCCGTCGCCGTCGAATCCGAGCGGCGGGATGACGGGCACGACGCCCTGCGCGAGCAGCGACTGGAGCAGTTCGGTATCCACGCGCTCAACCTTGCCGGTGAACAATTGGTCCACGCCCTGAATAATGCCCACTGGATGCGCCGTGATGACGTTCGTGCTCGCAGCGCGGAGGTCGTTGGCCGAAAGGCCTTCGAGGATTTCGTGTGTCAGCCGGTTCGCGGCGGTCAGCGCGAGCTTGAGCGTGGCCGCATCCGTAATGCCGGAGCCGTCGAAGTCGGACGGCGTCATGTTTTTTTCCTCGGCCAACGCCCGGATTTGCGCCGACGCGCCGTGGACGAGCACGACCCGGATGTTCAGCGAGCGCAACACCGCCACGTCCAGCAACAGCGTTGCGAAGTTTTCGTCCGTGACAATGGCGCCGTCCACCGCGAGGATGAACGTCTTCTCGCGGAATTGCGGAATGTATTGCAGGATGCCCCGCAGGTC
>PLZL01000397.1 GCA_003152145.1 Limisphaerales bacterium | reverse complement strand
CGGCGAATGAAATTCTCGCGCCGGCTATTGCGAATGCGATTTTCAACGCCACAGGCCAGCGGCATTTCTCGTTGCCGATCAAGTTGGGCGCGCAGCCGGAACCCACCGCTTGCGAGGAGGGCTGCAAATGAAAGTTTGTTTTCAAAATGCCCTCACCCCGGCCCTCTCCCATCCGATGGGAGAGGGAGAATCGCACGCCGTCTCTCTCGAATTCGTGAGCGCGGGATTTGCCAGACGAGTGGCGCATGGTTGTTGTAGGACAGGCGTCGCGCCTTTCTCTGACTTTCAATTTCCCGCCTTGGCGGAAAGGTTTTTGGAGCTTCTCGCGTCGGCAAGGCAACATGTGGATTTCTTCAAGATGGAGACAGGCGCGACGCCTGTCCTACGGGAGGGATGCGCATGAAACTCTTCGTCAATGGCAGGGAGATCGAAGTCCCGGCGGGTGCGATGCAGAAGCGCATCGTGGAATTCCTCCGCGAGGACCTCGACCTGACCGGCGCGAAGAATGCCTGTGACGTCGGCGCCTGCGGCGCCTGCACGATCCTCGTGAACCACGAGCCGGTCCGGATTTGCATCAAGCTCGTGAAGGATTTCGCCGGCCAGCAGATTCTGACCATCGAAGGTCTGGCCGCACCCGACGGCACGCTGCATCCGCTGCAGCAGGCGTTTGTGGATTGCGGCGCGATTCAATGCGGCTTCTGCACGCCGGGCATGGTGCTGACCGCGCATGCGTTTCTGCTGAAAAATCCGCGCCCGACCCGCGAGCAAATTCGCCACGCAATTTTCAAGAACCTCTGCCGCTGCACCGGCTACCAGCAGATCATTGACGCCATCGAGAAGGCAGCGCCGCATTACCAGAAACAAACCGGGGCGCGTGAGACGCAATGAAAATGATTTTTACGAAAACATGAAGACACTGAAAAACCAACTGAACGAACTGAAAAAACTCAAGTTCAACAGCTACGAAAAGGATTTCCTGCTGACTTGGGAGAAATCCGGGGACGAATTGCGAGCGGTGGTTGCGCTCGCGGAACTGTTTTCCGAAATGCACCGGGCCGGCAAGTCGTTCCGCACGTTTGACGCCGGGCTGGCCATTTCCATCTTCCGCGACAACTCGACGCGCACGCGCTTCAGCTTCGCGTCGGCGGCGAACGCGCTGGGCCTCGGCCTCGCGGATTTGGACGAGGAGAAATCACAGATCGCCCACGGCGAGACGGTGCGCGAGACGGCGAACATGATTTCGTTCATGGCCGAGGTCATCGGCATCCGCGACGACATGTATCTCGGCGAGGGAAACAAATACATGCGCGAAGTTTCCGCCGCCGTGCAGGAAGGTTTCGAGAAGGGCGTGCTGCATCAGCGGCCCAACGTGATCAATTTGCAGTGCGACATTGATCATCCGACGCAGGCGATGGCGGACTTGGTTCACTTGAAGCAACATTTCGGTTCGCTGGAAGAGTTGCGCGGCAAGAAGATTGCGATGAGCTGGGCGTATTCGCCGAGCTACGGCAAGCCGCTGTCCGTGCCGCAGGGAATCATCGGGTTGATGACGCGGTTCGGCATGAACGTGACGCTGGCGCATCCGGAGGGCTACGGCTTGATTCCCGACATGGTGGAACTCGCCAGCCAAAATGCCAAGAAATGCGGCGGCTCGTTCCAGGTTGTGAACAGCATGGAAGAGTCGTTCCGCGACGCGGACGTGGTTTATCCGAAATCATGGGCAGCCTACAGCGTGATGCAACGCCGCACGCCGCTTCTGCAGAAGGGCGATCGCGACGGGCTGAAGGCGCTGGAAAAGGAATGTCTCGCGAACAACGCGCGCTTCAAGAGCTGGGAGTGCGACGCGCAGAAGATGAAACTCACGCGGAGCGGCGAGGCGCTCTACCTGCACTGCCTGCCGGCGGACATTTCGGGTGTGAACTGCGCGCAAGGCGAAGTGTCGGCGGACGTGTTCGAGAAATACCGCATCGCGACATATCGTGAGGCGAGCTTCAAGCCGTTCGTCATCGCGGCGATGATTTACCTGGCGCGGGTGAAATCGCCGCTGGTCACTCTCGGCAAACTGATCAAGTAATTTGTGAAAGAACGCGAGGAACGCAAATTCCTTCTCCGCCTCGACCGGGGAGAAGGTGGCCGCAGGCCGGATGAGGTGTCGAATTCAACGCCAAGACGCCAAGGTTAAAACGCCGCACTCATTTCTGTTTCTTGCCCTCGATCCGTTTGATTTCCCGGTCGAAGTCCGAGATGTATTCCGCGTCCTGCCGCTGGCGGTAAACCTCGTATTCCCCTTCGGCCTTGAGCTTCGCCTCCAACGCGCTCACCTTGCCCTTGTCCTGGAGAATCGGGTAATTCGACAGCTCCAAAAAGCTGTGCAGGAATTTCACCCAATCGGCCATTTTCATCAGGATGCCTCGCTCGGCCCGGTTCTCCGCTAGATCAAGGTAGGCGGAGACGATGCGGTTCAACTCCTTCACGTGCGCCTCGCTCAAGTAGTTCTTCGCCACCGTCACGTCGGACTTCAGAATCTTCCCGCCCGGCGCGTGTTTCCAAGTCGTCAGGCCCAGGTAAATCTTCGTCGCATCGGCGGAGGCATAGATCAGCTCGGCGGCGGTCTGTCCGATGATCGCCCAATGCAATTTGTTCTGCACCGTGACGAAGAACTCCTTCGTCAGCGGCGCGTCCGCGCTGTAATCCACCGAGAGCGCGTAGATGTCCGTGATTTTCTGGTAAAACCGCCGCTCGCTGGCCCGGATTTCCCGGATGCGTTCCAGCAACTCGTCAAAATAATCTTTGCCGAAGACCTGCTTGCCCCGCTTCAACCGTTCGTCGTCCAGCACGAAGCCTTTGATGATGAACTCCCGCAGCATCTTCGTCGCCCAGATGCGGAACTGCGTGGCCTGGTAGCTGTTGACCCGATAGCCGACGGCGATGATGGCATCGAGGTTGTAGTATTTGGCCGAGTAAGTTTTCCCGTCCCCGGCAGTATGTTCCAAAATGGAACATACTGAATCCTCCGCCAGTTCCCCGGTGGAGAAAATATTCCCCAAGTGCTTCGTGATGGCAGGGCGCTTGACCCCGAACAACTCTGCCAGCGCCTTCTGCGTCAGCCAGACCGTCTCGTCTTTGAGAAACACGTCCACCTTCACCGCCCCGTCCGGCGCGGTGTAGAGAAGGAATTGGTTCTGGTCGCTCATGGTTTCAGATCACTTCGAGTTGAACGATTCGGAAACACCGACGGTTTCCCTCCCGGCGAACCGACAATCATTCCTTGTGAGTTGCCGTCAGCGGCATTGGTTAAGAATTCCTGAATAACTGAATCGGCCTGCAATTCCCCCTCCGCAAAGACGTTGCGGAGGTGCATGCTCACGTTCGGAATCGTGGTCTGGAACAACTCCGCCATCTGCGCNNTGCGACAGCCACGCGGTTTCCCCTTGGAACTGGACTTCCAAACGGGTTTTCCCGTCCGCCGCCTGGTAAAGGACGATCTCGGAATTGGTTTTCGGTTTCATTCGGCTGCGTTGCGCCACAGCGAAACAAAAAATTCAGGCCGACTCAATTCAAAATGGCTGATGGACGCTGACAACGTAGGACAGCGCGTCCCGCCTGTCTCTGACTTGGGAGTTATTTTAGCCCGGCTTTCGCGACGTATCGCGAGGCGAGTTTTAAACCGTTCGTCATCGCGGCGATGATTTACCTAGCGCGCGTGAAGGATTTCATGGGCGGGCTGAACAAACCGGCGAAGGATTGAATTGCCGCAAAAGAACGCGAGAATAATTTTTTCCAACACCACCAGTTCAGAAACAATACCCATTTTTCCGTTGCCTCGAAGATTGGTTGGCCTACGATTCCGCCATGACCGAACTTGAAGAAATCCGGCATCTCATCCGCGATTTTCGTGACGCCAGGGACTGGGCGCAATTCCACAACCCCAAAAATCTCGCCTGCTCTATTTCCATCGAAGCCAATGAGCTTCTGGAACATTTTCAGTGGAAAACGTTGGAGGAGAGCCTTGTCGTAACGGACGATAAAAAAGTTCAAATCGCGCACGAAATCGCCGATGTGGCGATTTATCTGATTGAACTCGCGGATAATCTCGGCATCGATTTAGTCCGGGCGATTCGGGAGAAACTGGCGCAGAACGCGGCAAAATATCCCGTCAGTAGGGCAAAAGGTTCGGCGGCGAAATATACCGAGCTCTGATCATCCAGTTCATTCTTCCTTCCATGAAACTCTTCCTCGCTCCCACCGATCTCGGCTGGTATCGGTTTCTCACGGCGCGGCAACCTGAGGAAGTGAATTTCTGGCAGCCTAATGCCAGCACTGGTTTTCATGCTCTTGACAATGGCGATCCGTTGGAGTCAGGACATTTGTTTCTGTTCAAACTCAAAGGGAATATTAATCAGATCGCCGGAGGTGGGGTTTTCATTGGTTATTCCAAGCTGCAACTGTCTGTTGCGTGGAATATCTTTGGCGAACAGAATGGCGCGGCAACGTTTTCGGAGTTTTCGGATTCGATTCGTGCGTATATGGGTCCAGACAGCGCACCCGCACCCGACCCGCATATTGGCTGCATTATTCTCACGCAGCCCTTCTTCTGGCCTGAAGCACTGTGGATGCCGCCTCCGGCCGACTGGCGCAGAAATATTGTTCGTGGGAAAACGTATTCGACGGACACAGAATCCGGTCGCCGACTATATGGAGCGGTGTTGGAGCGGCTCCAGTTGCCCGCGGCCGCTGAATCAATGCTGCAAGAAACGCGATACGGCAGTCCAACTCTTATTCAACCACGGTTGGGTCAGAGAGGATTTCGATATGCGGTCACAGAACGCTACGAGCGGCGTTGCGCGATGACCGGTGAGCGTTCGCTTCCCGCGCTGGAAGCCGCACACATCAAACCGTATAGCAATGACGGCCCACACCGGGTGTCAAACGGGTTGTTGTTGCGTGCGGATCTTCACCGGTTGTTTGACGCCGGGTATATCACTATCACGCCCGATCTTTGCATTAAAGTCAGCAAGCAACTGAAGGAAGAATTCGACAACGGCCGCGACTACTACGCAATGGACGAAAAGCCGCTTATCGTGTTGCCGCGCGATAGGAGGGACAAACCGAGTCATGAGTTCGTGGAATGGCATAACGAATGCAAGTTTCGGAAATAAGGGCTAATCAATCGCTCGCCCGCCTTCATTCCATTTCGACGCAGCGAGGCTGTGCGTTTCTGCCAGAAATCCGCATTGATCCGTGTCCATCAGTGTTTATCCGTGGTTAATGCCGGTGGGAGTTTTTTCTGCAATTCCCTTTTGCAGCGTTTCCTCGTAAGATTTGCGAGCCATGTCCAAAATCATCAAACGTCTGCAACCGGAAGTCATCAAGCGAACTGCGGCGCGCTGCCGCGAGCGCGGCATCGTGCTGCCGACGTTTGCGCAATTGCGGAATCCGGAACTCATCCCGCCCGCCATCAAACGAAAGCTCAAAGGTGTCGGGCTGTGGGACGTGAACCCGGTGAATCTCTTCCGCATCACGTGGAAGAACGACGTGAAGACGGGCCTCTACGGCGGCGTGAACTATGTGGAGATTCCGCAAGCGATCACGGGCGTGAAGGCGCGCGTCATCGGGCTGGTCGGAAAATATTTTCCGACCGGCGCGCACAAGGTCGGCGCGGCGTTTGGCTGTCTCGTGCCGCGACTCGTGAGCGGCGAGTTTGATCCGGAGAAGCACAAGGCCGCCTGGCCTTCGACGGGAAATTATTGTCGCGGCGGCGCATTTGATTGCGCGGTGCTGGGCTGCACGTCCATCGCGATTCTGCCGCAAGGCATGTCGCGCGAACGCTTCGAGTGGTTGAAGAAAGTCGGCGCGGAAATCATCGCCACGCCCGGCTGCGAATCGAACGTCAAGGAAATCTACGACAAGTGTTGGGAACTAAAAAAAGACCCGCTGAACGTCATCTTTAACCAGTTCGAGGAGTTCGGTAATCCAATCTTCCACTACAACGTGACCGGGCCGGCGATTGAGGAAGTGTTCGCCTCGCTTGGCAAAGACCTGCGCGCGGCGGCGTTCATCTCCGCGACGGGTTCAGCCGGCACCATTGCGGCGGGCGATTACCTGAAGAAGCAGCATCCGGGGCTGAAGGTCGTTGCGACCGAAGCGCTGCAATGCCCGACGCTCCTGATGAACGGTTTCGGCGACCATCGCATCGAAGGGATCGGCGACAAACACATTCCGTGGGTCCACAACGTCCGCAACACCGACGCGGTCGCCGCAATTGACGACGAGGATTGCATGAGAATTCTCCGCCTGTTCAACGAACCCGCCGGTCAGAAGCATCTCGCCTCGCTCGGGGTGAAGGCGAAAGAGTTGGATACGCTGCCGCTGCTCGGTATTTCCGGCATCTGCAACCTCCTCGCCGCCATCAAGACCGCGAAGCATTTCGAACTGACCGAGCGCGACGTGATTTTCACTGTCTTCACCGATTCAACCGAACTCTACGGCTCGCGCGTTGAAGAATTGAAAAAAGAGCGCGGCGCATACCGTGCGCAGAACGCCATCGCCGATTTCGCCGGCCCGCTGTCGCATCAGAGCGTGGATTACTTCAAGGAGCTGACCTTCCCGGAGCGCAAGGCGATTCACAACCTCAAGTATTACACCTGGGTCGAGCAGCAGGGGAAAACCTCAGCCGAGCTGACGGAACAATGGAATCCGGAATACTGGCGCGAGTTGTTTGAGGACGAAGTTGTATATTTCGACAAATTGATTGAGGAGTTCAACAAATATAGCAGTTAATAACTACACCGGCACATCATGGAGATAAAGAGGAGTGCTGATTGGAACGCCGCGTTGACGCGGCAAAAGCGTTCGTTTGCACCCTGCTGCCGCCTGAAGGCGGCGTTCCGCTGGCAATGAAATCTGCCAATGTCAACATGAACTGCCATAGGTTTGTTTGCGCGATTGAAACACCTCTCAAGACGCAACCCAAAGCTCCGTGCGCTGCATTTTGACCGCGTCTATAAGCCCTTGATCGGTGAGCTTCAACGATGGAATCGCCGACAAACTCAAAAATGAAAGCGTCATGAACGGCGCGTCGAGGTCGCAGCCGAGCGAGCGGGCGGCGGCGTTCAGGTCGTCAATGCGCTTCAACACTTCCTTGAGCGGACGGTCGGAAACCAGCCCCGCGATGGGCAAAGGCAGCTCCGCTTTGATTTTGCCGTTGGCCACGGCGACCTGCCCGCCCTGCATCCGCTCCAGTTGCTGGATGGCGAACAGCATGTCCGCGTCGTTCGTGCCGGCGACGACGACATTGTGCGCGTCGTGCGCGACGGTGGAGCCGAGCGCGCCGCGCTTGAGCTTGAAACCGCGCACGAAGCCGACGCCGACATTGCCCGTTGCGCGGTGCCGTTCCACCACGACGAGCTTGAGAATGTCGCGCCCCGTGTCGGCGACGATTTCACCGTCTTCAACCTTCGGCTTGACGATGGCGGTCTTGGTGACAATTTGCTGCGGGACGATTTCGATGACCTTGATTTTCTTCCCGCCGCCGGCCCTCACGCTGAAATCACCCGGTTGGTAGCGCAAGTTCATTGTGCCGCGGGGCGAGCCGGTTTTGGCCGGCGTCCGGCCAAGAAACCGCCCGTCTTCCGCAACCAGCGCGCCCTTTTTGTAAACCTGGCGGACGGAAAACTTTTTCAAGTCGTCGAACACGATGAAGTCCGCCCAGAAGCGCGGCGCGATGGCGCCGAGGTTTTGCAAACGGTAATGGCGCGCGGGGTTGATGGTGGCGATTTGCAGCGCG
>PLZL01000355.1 GCA_003152145.1 Limisphaerales bacterium | reverse complement strand
GAGCAGATTAAATTGTTGCAGGTTTAGCTTTCATAAAAATGAGCGACGGGTCAAAGCGCGATTGGCAAAAGACTCGGATTCATTTTACTTGCGGCTTTGTATTCGGCGGTCTGTCAGCCTTTTCAACTGGCGGAGGATGGCTGGTTGATTTGATTGCAGCGATGCTGTTGGGAACATTCGCTGGAATTTGGCTCGATAGATTCTGGGCGAAATTCCTGTCCTGGTGGTAAATTATCTTCCTTTGGAGCGGCAATGCGCTATTGGCAGGTGAAAATCTGTGTTTCATCCGTGTTNNATCCGTGTTTCATCTGTGGCTAAATGATGGCCGTGAACATCACTGAATTATCCGCCACGCAACTCGCCGCCTTCATTGACCACACGGTGCTGAAGGCCGACGCCACCGCCAAGGACATCGAGAAGCTCTGCGCCGAGGCGCGCGAGCACAAATTCTTCTCCGTCTGCGTCAACGGCTCGCGCGTGGCCGAGGCGCGGCATTGGCTGGAAGGATCGGATGTGAAGGTCGCCAGCGTCGTCGGCTTCCCGCTCGGCGCGATGTCCACCGACGCCAAGCGGTTTGAAACCGAGGCGGCCATTGACGACGGCGCGCAGGAAATTGACATGGTGCTCAACGTCGCCCGGCTCAAGGACGGCGAGGACAAATACGTTTTCCGCGAGATGTGCGACGTGGTCGAGGCCGCCGACGAGCACACGGTGAAGGTGATTCTGGAAACCTGCCTGCTGACGGACGAACAGAAAATCCGCGCATGCAAAATGGTCGGCGAGAGCGGCGCGCATTTCGTGAAGACGTCCACCGGCTTCAGCACCGGCGGCGCGACGGTGGCCGACGTGAAATTGATGCGCGCCACGGTCGGCCCGGAATTCGGCGTCAAGGCCTCCGGCGGCATCCGCGATTTGAAGGCGGCTCTGGCGATGATTGAAGCCGGCGCGACACGCCTCGGAACCTCCGCCGGCGTCGCCATCGTCAAGGGACTTGCCGACAGCCAGCCCGGTTCGTATTAACATTGCCGAAGCAACTGATTGTGGGCGCCGATTGGATCCGGCAATTTTGCCGCATTGACGGCTTGAATTGCGTCACCGTAAACGGTATCCAGCAATCATGCGTTCCCAATTCAATCCAGTCCGTCGCGCCCGGCTGATGCTTGCCGCGTGCGTTTTGATTTCCTGTCCACACGTCCTGCGCGCGCAGAATCCGAATTCAAACACGCCGGTGAATCTCGCCCTGGTGGCGACGCCGTCGAGTTCGTTCGTTTCGGGCGACACGTCGCTGGCGGCGCTGAGCGACGGGATCGCGCCGCGCAATTCGCGAGACAACCGGGGCGGCTCCTTCGGCAACTGGCCGCGCACCGGCACGCAATGGGTGGAATACGACTGGAGCCAGCCCGTCAGCACGAAGCAGATCGAGGTGTTTTGGTGGGACGACCGGCAGGGCGTGCGGCTGCCTGCGGCTTGCCGGCTGAAATACTGGAGCGGAACTGAGTTTGTCGAGGCGCCCAACGCGAGCGGCCTCGGCGTTGCGGGCGACCAGTTCAACGTGACGACGTTCGACGAAATCACGACGGCAAAGCTCCGGCTGGAAATGGACGGGGATGGCAATAATTCCACGGGCATTTTGGAGTGGCGCGTTCTGGATTCCGGCAAGTCGCCGGATTTTCCGCCGAAAGTTTCCGCCGGCGCGGACCGCGACGTGATCCTTGGCGGCAAAACGTATTTGTCCGGCGCGGCGAGATATTTGAAGCCCGGCAAGACGGCGAGTGTGACTTGGAGCAAGGCATCCGGGCCGGGAAACGTGACATTTGCAGACGAGCAAGGGACGAAAACGACGGCGGTTTTCTCGAAGCCCGGCGATTATGTGCTTCAATTGGCTGCGGGCATTGACAACGACAAATTGAGTTCGACCTCGACGCTCAAGGTGAAGGTGGCGGCACCACCGCCAGCGCAGCGGCTCGAAGTGGTTTACACGAAGCCTTACAAGATTGACAGTTTGCTGTGGAACGCGCGGGCAAAGGCGCTCATCGTGAACTGGATTCCTCATTGTATTGACCAGATCAACCGCACCGACATCCCGCGCAACCAAGGCGACGGCGGGATTGACAATTTTGTCGAGGCGGCGAAGGCGTTGCGTGGCGAGCCGCACGCGCCGCACAAAGGTTATGTGTTCGCGAACGCGTGGGTTCATCAAACGGTCGAGGCCATGAGCATCGCGCTGATGGTGGATCCGAAGGGCGACCCGGAAATCATCGCGGCGCAGGGAAAAATGAAGGCGACGCTCGACGACTGGATTCCGAAAATTCTCGCGGCGCAGGAACCCGATGGCTATTTGCAAACGGCGTGGACGTTGCGCAACACCAACCGCTGGACCGAACGCTGGTCGCCGGCGTCGCGCGGCAATCACGAAGGTTACACCGCCGGTTATTTCATCGAGTCGGCCATCAACCATTACACGCTCACGGATGGAAAGGACAAGCGCCTTTACAACGCCGCGAAAAAACTGGCGGACTGCTGGGTCGCAAATCTCGGCCCCGGGAAAAAAGCGTGGTTCGACGGCCACGAGGAAATGGAACAGGCGCTCGTGCGTTTTGGCCGCTTCGTGAATGACATGGAAGGCGGCGGTCACGGCGACAGTTACATCGCGCTTGCAGAATCTTTGCTCAATAACCGTGGCAACAGCGGCGGCACCGAATATGACCAGACGGCGCTACCGGTGCCGCAGCAGTATGAAGCCGTCGGCCACGCCGTGCGCGCGGCGTATTGTTATTCCGGCATGGCGGATGTCGCGGCGGAAACCCACGACGTTGATTATCAAAGCGCGGTGATGTCGCTCTGGGACAACATCGTGAACAAAAAATATTACGTCACCGGCGGCATCGGCAGCGGCGAAACTTCGGAAGGTTTCGGCCCGAACTATTCGTTGCGCAACAACGCCTACAACGAATCCTGTTCAAGCTGCGGCCTGATTTTCTTCCAATACAAAATGAACCTCGCCTATCACGACGCGAAGTATGCCGATTTGTATGAGGAGACGATGTATAACGCACTGCTCGGCGCGCTCGACCTTGATGGCAAAAATTTTTATTACGACAATCCGCTGACTGGCGGCAGGGCGCGTTACCCGTGGCATGCGTGTCCGTGCTGCGTCGGCAACCTTGCCCGCACGCTGCTGATGATTCCGACGTGGACGTATGTGAAGGGCGACGACGGCATTTATGTCAATATGTTCATCGGCAGCACAATCAATGTTGAAAAAGTTGCAGGCACGGATATTCAAATGGTTCAGAAGACCGATTATCCGTGGAGCGGCAACATTTCAATCGCGGTCAATCCGAAGCAGTCGAAGAAATTCACCGTCTATGTGCGCGTGCCGAACCGCACCACGAGCGCGCTCTACACGCCGATGCCGCAAGTCAGCGGTGTCAAGTCGCTCGCCGTGAATGGCAAAATCGTCACTCCAAAAATCGTCAACGGCTACGCCGTCATCACGCGCACCTGGAAAACCGGCGACAAGATTGACATGGTGCTGCCAATGGAAGTCCAGCGCATACAGGCCGACGCGCACATCGCGGCGGATCGCGGCCTGGTCGCGCTACGCTACGGTCCGCTGATTTACAACGTCGAGCGCGCCGACCAGCCTGACATCAACCAGCCCATCGGCTCCAAGGCGTTGACCACCGAATGGCGCGGCGATCTGCTCCACGGCGTGATGACCATCAAGGGTCAATGGGCCGACGGCAGCCCGCTGCTGGCGGTTCCCAACTACGCCCGGAACAATCGCAATTCCGAAGGCAGCGGTTCGATGGTCTGGATCAAGAACCAGCCGGCAAGCAAACTGGTCAGCGTTGCAACGCCCGACGCGCCGGCTTTCTAAACCCGAATTCCGAAGTTGGGAGCGCACGCGGCTCGCATACTGGTTTGGGCGGCCCGCCCAAACCGGCGTTTCACACTTCCACTTCGTAATCCGCGTGGCGGAAAGTATTCATGCGGGCGACTGGAGGATGAAGCTATGTTCCAATTTTCATTCCGATGGGCACTTGGAGCTTGCCATCCGCTTCGCGCCCGCGACAATTTGCTCTGTTCTCAACTCGAAAACCGTGAGGCATGGAAACGAACCGGCAGCCCGAATCCGAAGAAGCCAAACTGCGCCAGCAGTTGGAGGAATTTCTCCGCTACGCCCGCGTGCTGGAGGAAGTTACGCGTGCGCCGGCCAATCTGCCGCGCGTCAAGGAAGCCTCAACGATCGCGGTGCCGCTGCACGAATCATTCCTCCCTGGTTCGATTCTCACCACGCTGTTCCGCAACCCGAAAACCGGCCGCACGGTGTCGTTCAAGCGCGAGGAACTGGGCGAGTTGGACGGCATGACGACAAATTACCTGCTGAATTATTACCAGTCGCAATCGCTGTTCACGCCGGACGACGCCGTGCGGCTGCGCAGCGCCATCGAATCGCACACGCGGCGGCTCCACCAGTTGCAGCGCCACGGCGACTGGCGCGCGCAGGTTTTCAGCTACGAAGTCGCCAAGGAGGAGGCCATCCTGCGCAGCCTGCTGCAACTGCGCCTGTTGATTGAATGCGCGCAAATCCTCACGCCGCCGCTGATGACCGTCAAACGCATCGGCGACGAGGAGTTTGATTTGATTGACGACCTGCACAGCCTGGTCCGCCTGCTGGCGCTGGCGCTGTGGCAACGGCTGGCCACCGACGGATCGGAGTTGCAGGCTTACGGGGCGCTTTCCGTTTGCGTCGCGGGCCTGGCCGCGAAGGCGGACGATGCGCTGGCGCTGCTGGAATCCGGTTACGCTGCTGCCAGCGGCGACGAAGCCGCGTTTGCAAAATGGTTCGAGAAAGGCGGGCGCAAGGCGATAGAGCGCGTGGAAACCATGTTGCAGCCGGCGGACAAGCACGGGCTGGATGAAATTTTCAAATTGCTCACGCGCCACACTCTGGATTTGGGGTTGCAGCCCGTCACGATTGAATTTATCCGGCAGAATTTGCAGACACTGGTAACGACGCTCGCCAACATGGAACGCGAAATGTCCGACGCCAGCCGCCGCCGGTCGGCGGTCATTTCCGCGCAATTCACGGAAGTTTCGCGGCAATATGCCGTGGATTTTACCGCGCGGGCCGCCGATCCGGGTGTCAGCGAGGAAGACCTCGCGGCCATTTTCAAGGAACTCGACGCGCTCGTCGGCCTTGAGCCGGTGAAGAGTGAAGTTCACCGCGCCACGAATTTTGCACGGATGCAGGTGCTGCGCCGCCAGCAGGGTTTGCCCGTCGTGCAGGCGAGTTTGCACAGCGTTTTCTTCGGCAATCCCGGCACCGGCAAGACCACTGTGGCGCGGCTCATGGGCCGCATCTACAAATCGCTCGGCCTGCTCCGGCGCGGCCACGTCGTCGAGTGCGACCGCGGACGGCTCGTGGCCGAATACGTCGGGCAGACGGCGGTGCGCACCCATGCGGCGATTGACTCGGCGCTCGATGGCATTCTGTTCATTGACGAGGCGTATTCGCTCGCCGGGCGCGGCGCGGAGGATTTTGGCAGCGAAGCCATCGAGACGCTGCTCAAGCGCATGGAAGACGACCGCGACCGGCTCATCGTGATTGTCGCCGGTTATACCGGGCCGATGGAAGAGTTCATCAACTCGAATCCCGGCCTCGAATCGCGGTTCACGAATTATCTCAATTTCCCCGATTACCAGCCGGAAGATCTGGCGGAAATTTTTCAACGCATGGCCGCGCAAAGCGGACTGGTCTGCTCGCCCGAAACGGAAAAAAAGGTGCTGACGCTCTGCAAGAATTTATATGCCGCGCGCAACGCACAGTTCGGCAACGCGCGCGAAATGCGGAACCTGTTCGAGTCCGCCGTGCGCAATCAAAGCACGCGTCTGGTCGCCAGCGGCCAATGCGACCGCGATGCGCTCACCACCTTGCTGCCGGAAGACGTGCCCGACAATTTTGAAACCGGAATGTCCGCGCCGCCGGAAACCAAACCGGCTGCATCGCGGATTGCGCCGAGGGCGGGGTAAAATTAGATTGTAACGCTACGTGTTTTAGGCCACCAACTGATTTGTAAAGGCTTCCGCGTTTTTTCCTTGCACGTCCGTTGTGTTCTCTTAATTTCGCAATGAAAAAAGAAAGAAAATTGGACTGATTTAATTTCCAAATGCTTTAGTTTTCTCTTTGCGATGCTGACACATTTACGAATCAAAAATTTCAAGCGTTTTCCTGACGCAGACATTGAGTTGGGGCAGGCAGTTGTTTTCATCGGTCAAAACAACTCCGGGAAAACTACAGCATTGCAGTCACTTGCTCTGTGGGATGTCGGCCTCCGCAAGTGGAATGAAGAATACAAAGGTAAAACCGCCCCGGCACAACGTCCGGGTGTCACCATCAACCGACGCGACATCTTCGCCATTCCCGTGCCTGGTGCAAACCTGCTCTGGCACAAACTTCACGTCCGCGACGTCAAGAATGTTGGTGGCAAGCCGCAGACGCAAAACGTCCGCATAGACATCATCGTGGATGGCGTGCATGAGGGAAAAACCTGGAGTTGCGGATTGGAGTTCGATTACGCCAACGAAGAGTCGTTCTATTGCCGTCCATTGCGCCTTGGCGACGGCAAACAACCGGAACGCATGCTGATTCCGCCTGAAGCAGCCGAGACGTTGGTTGCTTTCCTGCCCCCCATGTCCGGGTTAGCGGCAACTGAACCAAAATGGGAGGCGGGGCGAATCAACGTCCTGCTTGGTGAAGGCCAAACAGCTCAAGTCCTCCGAAATCTTTGCCACCAACTCCACGAACAACCGGATCCAAAGACAGGATGGCTGGAAGTTTCTCGTTACATCGAGTCCTTGTTTGGCGCAAAACTTCAGCCGCCTGAATTCATCAAAGAGCGTGGGGAAATAACAATGGCCTATCATGATCCTAAAGTGGGGTGTTTACTCGACCTTTCCTGCGCCGGTCGCGGCCTGCAACAAACGCTCCTGCTGCTCGCTCACCTTTACGCAAATCCGAAAACAGTCCTCTTGCTCGACGAACCCGACGCTCATCTTGAAGTTCTTCGTCAGCGCCAAATTTATCAACTGTTGACGGACGTGGCCGCCCGACAAGGTTCGCAGATCATTGCTGCCAGCCATTCTGAAGTCGTCCTCAACGAAGCCGCCAACCGCGATGTCGTCATCGCTTTTGTTGGCCCTCCACACCGCATTGACGACCGTGGCCAGCAAGTTCTCAAAGCGCTTACCGACATCGGCTTTGATCAGTATTACCAGGCAGAACTCAAAGGCTGGGCGCTCTATCTCGAAGGTTCAACCGACCTTGCCATTCTTGAGGCGTTTGCCCAAACGCTCAAACATCCCGCCGCCGCCGTGTTGGAGCGTCCTTTCGTCCACTATCTTACAACCAATCTTCCGAACCGCGCTCGCGAACACTTCTATGGACTTCAGGAAGCAAAGCCGGATTTGGTTGGATTCGCTTTGTTCGACCGCATTGATAAGCCGCTCGATATCGGCAAACGCCTCACTGAAACCATATGGCAGAAGCGCGAAATCAAGAATTATCTTTGTCAAGAATCCGTCATGCTCACCTATGCCCGGCACGACCAGCCAGACGATTTATTCGGTCGCGCTGAAGCGGACCGGCGCGTGCAAACCATGCGTGATTGCATTCAGGAAGTGACCGTTGCGCTCCAAACCTTGGGCCGGCTTGATCCTTGGTCTGCCGACGTGAAAGCCAGTGACGATTTCCTGAATCCACTCTTTGATCGCTTCTTCAAGAAACTCGGCCTGCCAAACTTGCTGAGGAAGACAGATTATCATGCTCTCGCGCGGCTCGTGTCCAAGGAGAAAATTGATCCGGAAGTCATCACCAAACTGGATGGAATTCTCGCCGTTGCACAGAAAGCTAAATCCAAGGAGTCCTAAAATCCGGAAGTTTTTTTCCGCAACCGATCCATCAGACTGGCCCGGCAATCAAATCGTAGTCCGTATGGCCGACGATTTTGACTTTGGCAAATTCTCCAATCGGCGATTTGCCGCGCACATAAACGCGACCGTCAATGTCCGGCGCATCGGCCTCGCCACGGGCAACGAGAAAGTGACGAGTGACAAGTGACGAGTGACAAGATTCTTGTTCGCGCAACAAACCATGTTCCCACGATGAAATATTTGCCTGCTGAAGTTGCTTCTCGCCAGCTTCGCCTTCGACGAGGACTTTGATTTCGCGGCCGACGAAGGATTCAGAAACTTGCACGGCGACCTTGTGCTGGGCGGCCATCGCGAGTTCACGGCGCTTTTGTTTCATCTTGTCGGAAAGCTGGCCGGCCATCGCACCGGCGCGCGTGCCGTCTTCCTTTGAGTAGGCAAACACACCGAGCCGCTCGAATTTCGTTTCGCGGATGAAATCGAGCAGCGTGTTGAAGCTCGCCTCGGTTTCGCCGGGAAAGCCAACGATAAAAGTCGTCCGCAACGCAATGCCCGGCACGCCGGCGCGGATTTTCTTGATGAGGTCCACGATATACTGCTGCGACGTTTCGCGGCGCATCCGTTCGAGCATGTTTTCGTGGATGTGCTGGAGCGGCATGTCAACATAGCGAGCGACTTTTTTGCAGCCTGCAATCGTCTGGATGAGTTCATCCGTCCAGTGCGCCGGGTGCGTGTAAAGCAGGCGAATCCAGAAATCGCCCTTGAGCGAATTCAATTCGCGCAGCAGCGTGCAAATCGTTGTGGCATCGGCGGCGAGCGATTTGGCGGCGGCGGAAAATTTCTCCGGCGACGAAATCGCGCGCGAATGGTTCGGGCGCAAATCCAGCCCGTAATAAGTCGAGTCCTGCGAAATCAAATTGATTTCCTTCACACCGTCGGCAATGAGCGCCTTCGCCTCGGCAATGATGTCCGCCTGCGTGCGGCTGCGATGCGAGCCACGCATCCGGGGAATGATGCAGAAACTGCACGTATGGTTGCAGCCCTCGGCGATTTTCAAATACGCAAAATGTTTCGGCGTGAGGCGGAAGCGTGGTGTGGCGAAATCAGGAATGAAAACCGGGCGCGCGGTGACATCCAGGATTGCGGATTGCGGACTGCGAACTGCGGATTGTGGCGCAATGACGGTTTTGGTTTTGCCGAATTGTTCCGAGCCGCGCAAAGATTCCTTCTTTTCGTGGCCGGTGGCGGTGTGGTTTTTCTCCAGTTCATTCAAACGCCCGACAACTTTCTGCTTCTGACTTCTGACTTCTGACTTCTGACTTCCAATGCGTCCAGCGCGATTGGCGATGGCTTTGCCGACGATGTCACCGACCTGTGCGACCTGGTCAATGCCCATGAAGGCGTCCACCTCGGGCATCAGCCTGGGGAGTTCGTCGCGGAATCGTTGCGGCAGACAACCGGAAACAATGACGGCCTGGCCGCGATTGGATGCCTCGCGCAGTTCGACGGATTCGAGAATCGTGTCCACGCTCTCCTCCTGCGCGGAATCAATGAAGGAACAGGTGTTGACGATGACGGCGTCAGCCTGCGCGGCGTCGTTGGTAATCTCGACGCCACTTTTGAGGAGCGAGCCGAGCATGATTTCGGCGTCCACCAGGTTCTTGGCGCAGCCGAGTGAAATCAGGCCGACGCGCAGCGGGCGTTTGCTGGAATTCTTCTTGGTCACAGTAAGATCAAACTATGCGACGCGGCGGCTGGGGTCTAAAATTATTTGCCGGCGGAATTTGTCGCGGGCGAATTGGTTGAGGAAGGCAAAACCGCGGGAGCAATAGCATTGGTCGAAACAGTTTGGGGCGGCGCATTGGTTTCTGCCGGCATTCCAAGCTGGGTGCGCAACGCGGCGCGCGCGGCGAAGGGCAGTCCTTGTTGCGTGGCAAGAAGCCGGCTCAACACGTCGCGTTTGAGGCCGTTGAACGGTAGCGCCGCGCGAGGCTGGTCTTTGCCCATCTTGGCCTGATAGCGATCATAAACCGAGCGGGCGAGCAATTGGAAACCGGTGGCGCGGTCGTCCTGGCCGATGGCCAGATCGATATACGCGTGCGTCAACAGTCCCTGCACCGCCGAGGTCACGCGTTCCTGCGAGGTTTCGCCGATGTCAATCTGCACGACGTCGAAGGCGTATTCGTCGAGCGTCATATTTTTCGGCAGCGAATCCGGCTGGTTCTCAACGATCGGCTGGTCGGGATATTTTTCGCCGAGATATTTGAACCATTTGGCCGCCTCGGTCATGCGGTTGTTTTCGTAAAGAAAATAAACGGCGTCGCGCACAAAATTCCGGTGCGCCCTCAAGATGTCGGTTTTTTGGCCCTCATCCTTTTCTTCGGCATACATTTGCAAATAAGAATCGTTGGCTTTGGGAATCAAATCGAGATTCGCCGTCAGTTCCACGCGGCGCGTGAACGGATTGGCGATGATGCGCCCGTGACGGAACGCCGCCTGTTCGCTTTGAAAAATGCCGCGGCGCAGTTGCATCAAATCGAAATCGCCTTGTTTGACCCTGCCGGGATTTTCCTTTGCTTTTTCCAAGCCCAGCGCATACCAGTAAATCGCGTGCGCCTCCGGCAGCCGCCAGTCGAGCGGGCCATATTGTGCGTCCACTTTTTGCGCGAACACCGGATCAATCTTGTATTTTTCGCGGAGGATGAGCGTGTTCGTCCGTTCCTCGGCAGTTTGCGGATGAATCAAATTTTCAAAATTCGTTCCGTTCGCGCCGAAAAAAGGCGTCATGGCCTCGGCCCACTGCTGCTTGTAATACAAGTTTCCGTCGTCGAGGTTTTGACCCATCTTGTGCTGGAAAATCCAGCCCAGTTGCTGGCAAATCGCAACGTCATCTGGATTGTAGATCAACGCGCGGTCGCGCAGCAGTTCGATGCCGCGCTGCACCCAGCGCCAGCGGTCGGAGAAATCACCCGGCGCGTTCTCCTTGAACTTGACGGAGATGTTGTAGGCCATGTTCCACGCCTGGAAATTCCAGACCTGCGCGAAATGCGGCTCCAGATCCGTGATCCAATCCGCCAGTTGCGCGGCTTCAAAATACTTGTCGTCGAGCTGCAGATTATTGGCGCGCATCCAGAGCAAGTTGGAAATCAGCCCGCGAAAGCCGCCCAGTGCCACCGTCGTGAACGCAAGCATCGGCGGCGCGTTTTGCAGCGGCTCGCCGATGGTCAGGCCGAGCTGGACGCGGTCGCGATTCATGGATTTTTGCACCTGGCCGGAAACGGCAAGCAGCGCCGCGGCCAGCAGGAACAAAAGAATTTTTTTGGCGCGGGCGTTCATTGATTTCCCTGCGCCGTCGCCAGTTCCCGCCGGCTGAACAGCACGATGCCGATGACGCCGGTTAAGCCGCCGAGCACCAGGACGATTTGCCCGAACGCCGCCCCGAGTTCTCCCCAGGTGATGGCGCGCCCGCTGCTCAACGAATCAATCGGCGAAAAGCCTTTCGCAAGATTGACGACGATCAAAATGCCCTTGAACATGGGAATCAGAATCACATCTGCCGCCGAATGACCCGCGATGCCCTTTTCCGTGTTGCCCACGCCGACCGAACCGCTCTCCACCGTTTCCGCCAGCGTCCTGCTCGACAAGACCACGGCCAGGACGGCCATGGAAAAAAATGCCGCGACCGGAAACGACAGAAAGCTTGCCGCCATCAGGCCGATCGCCGCCAGCAGCGCCATCCAACAGAAAATGATGCCCAAACCGCGCGCAAAATTCAGCGCGAAGCCGCCCTCGGGAAACAGCACTTCCACGCCGTCCTCGACCGGGAACAACAGCGACGTGTTGTTGACGTTCAGGAACGCAATGGTCAGCACGCCCTTGTCGTCGAGGAGATTTGCCGGGATTTGGAATTCGTGAAAGGTGTCCGGCGACAGGCTCATCGGTTCGCTCTGCCAGTGTTCCATTTTTTGCGGATCGCCGGCCTGCCACAGGCCGGTGAACGTGCCACTCTTGCCCCCGGTGGCGGAGTTGAACTTGATGCGCAGTTGCAGGGGCCGGTCGCGCAGTGAATCCTTTTGCGAACCCAAATCAACCCGCCAGTAGCGGGGGTAGCCCGGCAGCACGATTTGATACGCCGCCTTGACCTGCTCGCGGATTTGTTTTTCCACCTCCGGCAAATCCGCCGAGTGGGCCAATTCGGGACTGGCTTTCAAACGGTCCTGCAAAACTTGCCGGGTCTCGGCGTCAATTTCCGCGACGGGATTTTGCGGCCTTGCCGAGCCGCGCGCCACCAGCACCTGCTCGCGCAAAATTTTTTGTTCCGCCGCCGGCAATTTTGCCGAGCGCCATTGCAGCAGGCCGAAGACGCACGCGCCGGAAATCGCCAGCAGCGCCGCGTTCAGCATCACGATGCCGAGCCATTTGCCCAGCCAGNNCCAGCGTGCCGCACGAAAGCCACAGCGTGGACAAACCAAGCAGCCCGGTGATGGCGCTCAGGGTGTAGGTCAGCAAAATCTGCGTGAACCCGCGGGCCGTGCCGTCGTCCTTGATCAAAATCGGCAGGCCAACGACCGCCGCCAGCAACAAGACCGCGATAACCAGGAACAGCCGGAACCGTAGCGCGGCCTTCCAGGTCAGCCAGGCGATGGCGAAAATTCTTTGCATGAATAAAAGGCTTCGACACGGATTTCACAGATTAGCACGAATTGAATCTGTGAAAATCCGTGCAATCCGTATCTCATTTCGGTTTTCCGAGCAGCGACGACAATTTTTCATCCGCTTTCGACAAATCCGCCGGTTTTGCTTCCGGCACAGGCGCGGGTTTTGCTGGCGTCGGTAACGGCGCGGAAGTCTTGGCCATCGCCTCCAGTTTTTTCTCGTCCATTTTCGGCGCGTCAGGCTTGGGTTTGGTGACGGGTTGCGCGGCCGGTTGTGGCAGCGCCAGTTTCTCCAGAATGTTCTCCGCCGCCGCACGGTCTTCCTCGCCCGCCCGCAAATAGGCCGCCACCCGCGCGCCGGATTGCGCGCCGCTCGTTTCCGCGGACGCCGCGCGCGCCTTTTGCACCACGTCGAGAAAATAGCTTTCGAGATTTTGCGTCGGATTGTCCACGCGCACTTCGCCCGTCGTGATGTCCTTGCGGATGATTTCCAGAACGCGCTCCA